>NZ_JBSGBN010000233.1:0-7099 GCF_053601275.1 Streptomyces sp. NPDC004752
GGCCTGACGTTCTTCGTCACGGTCGAGTCGAAGTAGTACTCACCCCGCTCATTGGTGACCGCCGTACCGATCTTCTTGCCACCGGCGTCGTACAGATTCACCGTGGCACCCACCACCGGCTGCTCACCGGGGTCCTGGATCCCGTCCTCGTCGGCGTCCTGCCAGACCCGGTTGCCGAACTGGAGCGGCGCCTGGTCACAAAGGACTTCAAGGTCACCCATACCGCGCGCCTTGCCGAAGTCGTCATTGAGGTACAGGCCGTCCGCGTTCAGGTCGCTGGTGCCGTTGTTGCGGTCCAGCCACCGAACACCGCTGCCCGTCACCTGGATGGGGTCCATCGCGGTGAGCGGGATCCTGTCCTCCACTGCGGAGAACGCCACACCACCCGTGCTGATCTCCTGGTGGCCACCGTCTACGGTGGCCATGATGTCGCCGGGGTAGAACTCCTTGACGTCCGGGCCCTCTCCACCCGAGACGTCGGGGCCGGTGTTGTTGTTCTTGCAGCCGCCGTTGCCGTCCAGGACGAACATGTGGTTCCCGCCACGGCACGCCCGGTTGATGTCACCACCGCTGACCGCGGTGGTCGCCGGCCAGGTGGCCGAGGTATCCGGCAACCGCCAGCCGGCGCGGTCAGCGAAACGGTCGGCGAAGCCGACGACCATGTCCCCGTTGATCTCGAAGTTGATGTCGGTGAGCTCGGGCTCCGGGTTCTGGATCACCTCACCCGTGCATGCCTTGCCGTCCTGGGTCATGGGCCGGATATTGGTCCAGGGATACCAGCTCGGGCCACCGCACGGGATGTGTGAGTACCCGCCGCGGGGGAAGTTCAGCGGCTGGTCCATGACCGTGCCGGCGAACTGGCCCGTGACCGGGTCGAAGACCTGCACGACCGCCCGCATGTGGGCCTTGCTGCCGGTCGACTGCGCCGAACACACGCCGCCGACATACACCTTGCCCTCGTGGAGGCCCAGACCGTAGGGGCGCCAGTCCCCCGGCGCGGCACACCCCGGGTCCTTGATGGGGTACGACGCCTTCGGCGCGGCGGCCGTGGGCTGGGTGGCGTCGTAGCGGTAGAGCCTGCGGTCGTGCAGGTTGACGACGTACAGGTCCTTGCCGTCCGCGCTGACGTCCAGGTCGCCCAGCGACTCCTTGCCCACCACCGGACCGAACGCCTCGTCCATCCCGGCATTCATGTTGTGTTGGGCGCTGCCGGGGTTGGGGACCTGGGTGAACACCACGGTCTGCTTGGTGGTCGGGTCGGTCTGGTAGATCGCGCCCGCACCGCCGGGACCGTACTTCGCCCCTCGCTTGGCATAGGCCGCGGAGAAGATCTGCTTGGTCACCCTGTTGACGCCGACACCCCAGACCGTGCCCGTCTGCCCGTTGTTCGCCAGGTCAGAGACAAGACCGGGGTTCGTCACGGCGTTACCGCGCGTGCCGAACGCGAACGCCGTCAGCGTGCGCTTGCTGTCCGGGGACGCGGAAGCGGGCGGAATAGAGGCGTTCTGGCAGGCCGTCACCAGCGTGGCGTTCTTCTGGCAGTAGTCCTCCGGGCTCCAGAACGAGGTCGTGATCTCCACGTTCTTGCCGCCGGACAGGTCCACGAACTCCACGTTGGACGACAGCACCGTCGGATCGATCAGGTTGTTCCTGGCCGAAGCGAACCCGGGGTAGAGCACTCCCTGATCGGGGTTCTTCACCTCGATCCGGTACCTGCCGCCGCCCAGACTGCTGCCCGGTGTCAGCTTCACCGTGCCGTCCGGCTGCGTGGTACCGGTGATCGACCGCCCCGCGTCATCGGTCAGCACCACCGTGACCCCGGACATGCCCGGCTCAAGCGCCTTGTCCCACTTGGCGTTCGCGTTCACCTCACGCACCACGCGGATGGTCGCGTCACCGTCCCCGCTGTCAGCGGCCGCGGGGGACACCGCGGAGACGACCCCGGTGACCGCGAGCGACGCGGATAACGCCGAAGCCAACGCCAAGGACATTCCGCCGGCCCACCGCCGACGTTGCCGTAACTCCATTTACCAGTCCTCTCTGGTCGCTTAAATCATTTCCGGACAAGTCTCCGTACGGATCGGGAGGCGCGCGTCAACGCAACGCTCGGAGAACACTGAGATGGTGTAAGGAAAATGCGCCAAGAGTGGGGGATATCGGCAACACCCGTCATCGGCAACACCTGGCGCATCTGAGATAGACAGCTCACAGCCGCACCGGATTCGGCGGCTTCCCCCTTGCCCGACCTTCTGCGAGAGGTTGTCCATGCGTATTCCGCTCGGTTCCCGTGGTCCGTTACGGCAGTTGACGCGCCGTCCACGAGCGCGCGTCCTGGCCGTGGCGTTCACCGTCGGACTGTCCTGCTGCGCCGCCTTGGCCTGGGCCGGCGGCCACGGAGGTGATGGCGACGGGCCGCGGGCGATCACGTCATCGGAGGCCGGCCGGCTGGCCATGGCGCGGTTCCACGCCTATGAGACCGGTCCGCACCGAGTGACCCTGAAGATCGCCGACGGTACGGACTCCTACGAGGTGCGCGGCCTGATCGACTACCGCACGCACCGTGCCGTGGGATCGTACGCGGCGGGGGAGCCGGGGCCGGGCCGGCAGCAGGGACTGATCGCCTGGGACAACAGCGGTCTGGCCGTGGCCACGGAGCCGAAGGGAACGTCACCCGCGTCGCAGACGGCCGAGATCGCGCGAGCAGCCGCCAAGGTACCCCATGGACGCTGGTCACCACGTGCCTACGCCGGATACCCGCTGGACATCGCGCTGCGTGTGGTGATGGCGCTGGGCGCCGACCGGCCGGACAACGCACAGCTGTTGGCCCAGTCCGGACCCCGGTACCTGGGGCAGAGCACGCTGCGCGGGAAGTCGTACACACGTATCTCCGGACCGCGGCCGAAACCGCAGGCCGCCGGTGCGGCTGGGCCCCACTCCGGCACCCCGGCCACACCGCGGCCCCGGCGCACCGGGGTTTCCCCGCTGACGTACTGGATCGACGAGCACGGGGAACTGGGCCGCCTGGAGATCAAGAGCGGTGGCGTGGAGCGGCCCGTCACGGTGGACTTCACCGGCCACGAGGCCCGGGTGAAGGTGCCGGGGGAGCCCTGGGGGGAATCGCCCCGCGGTAAGTGATCCAAGTGATCCAAGTGATCCGGGAAGAGGTCCGGCCCCTGCCCCGGGCAGGGAACCGGCCTCTCCCCGGCGGTGGTCAGCGGGGCGGCTCCGGCAGACGGTAGGCCCCGGGGTCGACCCGGCCCGGCAGACGTAGCGCGGGACGGGCGGGCGCACGGGCCGGATCGGGCATGCCGGGCTGGGCCGGTGGCGGCGGGACATCACGGAAGGACACCCCGGCCGGAACCGACTCGGGCGTCCGCGTTCGGCCGGACGCGGACAATGCGGCGTCCTTCCCCGGGCAGGCGGACAGGACGCGGGGCAGCGGGCGCGGACTGGTGGGGGCGTGGCCGTTGCCGACGTAGCAGTTGCCTCCGCTGCGTGCCGTCAGCACGACGAGCCCCACCTGCTCCTCACCGACGGCGTTGCCCTCGATCCGATTGCCGAGGGCCGGGTATCCCTGCTCGTCCCGCAACACGAAGGCACCCGCACGATTGCCCTCCACCCGGTTGCGTTCGAAGCGGTTGCGCGTCCCCCCGCCGATGCCGACCCCGATGCCGAAGCCGCCGTCCGCCTGTTCCGGGCTGCGGTCGTCGTTGTTGTCGCTGATCGTGTTGCCCGCGAACACGGCATGTTGCTGAGGGCCCAGCGCCTCCAGGTTGTTCGAGAGCACCGTCATACCCACTCGGTTGCGGCGAACGGTGTTGCCGAGGAAGTACAGATCCTTCGACGCGTTCGTGACCTCGATACCCACCGCGTTGTGCTCGGTCAGATTGTTGCGCACCACCGTGTTGCACGGCTTGCACTGGCCGACGTAGATCCCCGAGTCCGACTGCCCGGAACCGTAGGAGTGCTCGATCACCCCGTCGCGGGCGTCGAAGGCGTAGATGCCGTAGAGGGCGTTGTTGTACGCCGTGACATAGGAGGCCCGAAATCCGCGCAGAGCAGGGAACTTGGCCGTGTCCAGGGGGTCGTACCCCGCGCCGCCGGCCCCCGCTCCCTGTAGTGCCTCGTCGGTGACGCCCGTGAACAACAGCCCGTTGGCCAGGTTGTTGCGTACGGTCAGGTTTTCCACGACCGTTGCCGCCCCGGTGACCGTGATCCCGTTGGTGCGCTGGAACTCGCCGTCCACCACCACCGCGGAGCGGTCGGTCCCTCTCAGCACGATCCGAGGTGTGCGGACGGTGACACTCTCGCGGTAAACACCCGGAGAGACCAACACCATGTCACCCGATCGAGCGGAATCCACTGCCTTCTGGATGGACGGGAACTGGGCCGGAACCCGTAGGACCGCAGGCGGACCGCTCCTCACGGGCCGGTCGTCCGACCCGGGCGGACTGCATGCCGCCGGTCCCAGCAGGGCGAACAGCAGCCCGAGGAGCAGGGCCGTCCGGCCCGGCAGGGTCCTACGGCCGCCGGGAACACGGCGTTTCGTGACGAAGAATCGCATGACGCCCAGGTGTAGCGTCAGGCACGCCGCAGCCGCCGACCATCGCCTTCCCCTGCCCTCATCCGCTCAGGAGCCGGTGTGCTGTCGGCGCCCCCCGCATTCTTCGTGTGACCAAACCTTCGTGTGACCAAACCCTGGAGCACCGGTGATCAGCACACCGTCCGAACCCCGTCCGCCGACCCGCCGCTCCGTACTGGCCGCCACCACAGCCGTCGCCTTCCTCACCGCCGACTGCGCGGCGGAAACCCGCCGACCGGGAGCGGAGACCACCGAGGACCACGCCGCCGGACCAGCCCCCGCTACCCTCGCTATCCCTGCTACCCCTCCCACCCCTGTCACCCCCGCGACGCGGTCCCGACAGCGCGGTGTCAGCGACCCCCAGCCCCGGTACGCCGTCGTCGCCGCCCATGATCTGGCGCCCCATCTGCATGGCCCGGACGGCGCCACCGCCTTGCGCAGGCTCCTCGACCGCTGGTCGGCGCTGTCGCTCCCCGATGACATCACCCGGACCGTGGCGCTCGGCCCGGCCCTCTACCGCAGGCTCGGTCTCGCGGCGCCCGCCCGATTACGCGACATCCCGGCCTTTCCCCGTGACCGGCTCGACCCCCACCGCGGCGGTGGCGACGTCCTGGTGCAACTGTGCGGCGACGACTCCGAAGCGCTGCGCGCGTACTCCCACCGGCTCACCACGACGGCCGCCGGGACGCTCGTGCCCCGCTGGCACGAACGGGGGTTTCTGCCCGATCGCCCCCGGGGCGAGACACCCCGCAACCTCTTCGGTTTCAAGGACGGGACGGAGAACCCGTCCGCGGCCGAAGCGGAACAGTGGGTGTGGCACGCCGACGGCAGCACCTACCTGGTCTACCGGCGCATCCACATGGGCGTCTCCGCCTTCGAAGCGCTACCGGACGACCGTCAGGAAGCCGTCATCGGGCGCCACCGCACCACCGGAGCACCGCTCGGCGCACGGCGCGAGCACGATCCGGCGAACCTCTACGCCAAGACCGCTCAGGGCCGTTACGTCATCCCCGTCGACGCCCATGTGCGTCTCGCGCACTCCCGGCTCGACGGCGGAGCCCGCATGCTGCGCCGCGGTTACTCGTACGACAACGGAGCCGATGACCGCGGTCTGCTCTTCCTCGCGTATCTGCGGGACCCCGCGCTCTTCGTCCGTGTGCAGGAACGCCTCGACCGCTCCGACGCGATGAACACGTTCATCGAACACCGCGCCTCCGCCGTCGGCTACGTGCTGCCCGCCGGTGACTCGGCAGCACTGCCCGGCCGATAGACCCGGGGACTGGTCCGGGGACAGGCCCGCCTCCGCCTGAGCGCTGGGCCACGCACCGTGGTGATCCCTCCGTCCGAAACCGAACAGGGGAGCAGTTGTTCGCTGGAACAGGTGATCGTCACTCGTGTGGTCGCCGAGGTGCCCGGGGTGGGATGAGACTTACGGTGTGCGAGCGAAGGGCTGCAGACCGTAGCTGACGCACAGTCCCACACGATGGCTACACCGCTAGGAGCAGCACAATCATGAACCTTCTCACCGACGTCCTCGCCGGCCTCATCCACTTCATCGGCTGGCTGGTCTGACGTCCGAGGACGTCCGCAGAAGCGCACAGCGGCGCCGTCTCCCTGTCCCCGGGAGGCGGCGCCGCCGTCTGTCCGCGCGGTCGACATGCCCACGTGTTTGTGATCACACCCAGTGATCCGACCTCCGTCGGATCACACCAGGGTGCGGTTCTGTCAGTCTGTTCCGGGAAAAGCGTCGTCAGTCAGGGGGAATCGATGCGTCGGATGCGCGTGAGTGCGGCTGTGGTGGCCGTCTGGGTCCTGGTGGGCTGTTCCGGTTCCAGTGAACTGGAGCCAGTCGTCGGGCAGTGGACAGCGGTCGGACCGCAGCCGGCGGGATACACCGATTTCGCTGACCGATCGACGATCCGCGTCGGTAAGGACGGCAAGGCCACTCTGGGTACCTCGCCCATGAACCTGTGCGGAGGCGCCGCGGTGGAGGAGTTCGAGAATTCCGACGAGGAGGGCAAGGCGTTTCGGATCTCCTTCCCGGAGAAGTCGCCGTGCGTCACCGTCGAGGTGCCGACCAGCCTCGATGTTGTGGTCGACGACGATTCCATGACCGCCACGCCTACCGGATCGAGCACCCCGATCTACCACTTCCGACGCGCCGAATGAGGCAGTCGGTGACGCCCGGCGCATCCCACTCCTTGAACAGTCGAAGGCCGTGGCCGTCCAACTCGCCTTGATACGGCAGTCGTTGTGACTTCGCGGGGCCTACGGTGTGGCCAAGACCGTCGGTTCCCCTTCCTCGGCCGCGAGCCGTTTGTTGCGGCGGATGGAGGACCAGAAGGAGGCGCCGATCAGTAGGACGCCTACTAGACCGGTGATGACCTCGTTGATCTGGTACTGGATGGTGACCAGGAGGAGCACGGCGAGGGCGCCGATGGCGTAGTGGGCGCCGTGCTCCAGGTAGACGTAGTCGTCCAGGGTGCCCTGGCGGACCAGGTAGACCGTGAGGGACCG
>NZ_JBSGBN010000234.1:0-7092 GCF_053601275.1 Streptomyces sp. NPDC004752
AGCAGCCGTTGCCCACCGCGCGCCGCGGTACCACGGAGATGTCAGTGACGCGGCTGCGGGCCGACGGGGGCTATACACCGCGGGGCCGCGCCCCCCATGGCTCCCGCCGATCCCCAGCGCTCCCGGCACTTCCGGCGCTTCCCGCGCTCCCGGCGCTCCCGGCGCTCCCGGCGCTCCCGGCGCTTCCAACGACGCGTCGTGGCACGTCGGGGCTGCGCCCGCGGCCCCCGGCGGTCGGGACGCGGAGGCAGTCCTCCGCCACCCGCGGACAGCAGCCGTTGCCCACCGCGCGCCGCGGTACCACGGAGATGTCAGTGACGCGGCTACGGGCCGACGGGGGCTATGCACCGCGGGGCCGCGCCCCCATGGCTCCCGCCGATCCCCAGCGCTCCCGGCGCTGCCGATGCTTCCGGTGGCCCGGCGCCTTCCGGTGCTCCCCGTGCTTCCGGCGCCTTTCGTCACCTGGCGTACGTGCGTGCGTATGGGGGTGGGGTCCGGGGGCCGCCGTTCAAACCGGCCGGGGGTGCTGTCCCCCGTTCGGGGCAATCCGCGGGCTCTTCGGCGTGGGCGGGCGCTCAAGCCCCCATGATCTCGGTCGTGCATGGACCCGTAGCGACTCGATTCCCGCCCGCCGCAAGGGCGTTGACCCTGGTGACGCTGGTGTGGACCCTCGTGGGCTGTCCGGTCGGCACGGCCCGGGCCGACGCCTGCGCATACGCCTCGACGGGCCTGGACGGCACGGTGGCGGTGGCCGTCGCGGGCGACTCCTGGCCGATTCCTCCGCGCTGCCACACCCCCACGCCCACGCCCACGCCCACGCCGACACCACCGCCGAAACCCACGCCACCGAAACCGATGTCCGAGCCGACTCCCCCGCCGAGACCGAAGCCGACGCCACCATCCCCGCGGGCCCTGCCGCCGACCCCCGTACCGGCCCCGCCACGCCCGTCCCACACCCCGACACCGAAGCCGAAGCCGACCCGCGCCCCGGACCCCGCGCCCACACCGTCGCCCAGGCCCAGCCCACGGCCCACCGCGACCCCGGTCAGCTATCCGCGCTACCACCCCCGGCCGACCGGCTCCCCGGCGCACAACCGGACCTCCCCGGTCACCTACGTCCTGCTCATCACCGTTCCCGCGATCGTCGCCGTCGCCGCGCTGCGCCCCCGCTGACCCCGGGGTCACGCCCGCACCTCGATTCACTTGTCTCTGGAGGAACCCGTTGTCGGATTGGCTTGTTCTCGCCCTCGCGATGCTGGGCGCGTGCTCGGTAGTGGTCGTCGTCACCCTGGTACGGCACCGCACCACCAGGGAGGGCGACGACCCCAGCGAGACCCCCGACGTCATCGAGTACATGACGATGTGGATCGGCGTCGTCTACGCCATCGTCCTGGGCCTGGCCATCGCCGGGGTCTGGGAGGCACGCAGCACCGCCCAGGACTATGTACGGGCGGAGGCCCAGGCGCTGCACGAGATCTCGGAACGGGTCCGGGCCTACCCGCCCGAGATTCGCGACGGCATTCGGGCCGATGTCAACGCCTATGTCGGACAGGTCGTTCACACCGAGTGGAAGACGATGGCGAACCATGAACACCTCACCGACACCGGCACCCGACTGCTCGAACGCATCCGCCGTGACGTCACCGACTACCAGCCGAGGACGGACTTCGAGGCGCAGGCATACCAGCCGCTCGTCGACCAGGTGACGGCGGTGGACCAGGCGCGCAGCGCCCGCGCCGACTCCACGGGGGCGACGATGCCTGGCGTGGTGTGGTTCGGGCTGCTCTTCGGAGCGGTGATCACCGTCGGCATGGTGTTCGCCCTGCAGATCCGGCGCACCCCGCGGGAACTCGTCCTCGCCGGGCTGTTCTCCGCCACGATCGCGTTCATGCTCTTCCTGATCTGGGTCTTCGACTCCCCCTACAGCCGGGGCATGGACGCGACGGCACAACCGTTCCTGGACCTCTTCCCGAACATCCAGGGCTGAGGGGCGATCAAGGGCTGCGGCGCGGCCCGGCACCGAGGGGCCGCCGGGTCGTGCGCGCCGCAACCGCGCACGGGCACCGCACCGCGCACGAGCACGAGCACCGCACCACACCGCGCACGCCCCGGCCACGTTGCGCACGACCCCGCCGCACCGCCCACGACCCGGTCGCGGCGTGGATTTCGCCCGAGCGGCCGACACGGATGACCCGATCGCCCTACCCGGTTCGCGCACCTGCGTGAACATTCCTAGCGTTCCGGACATCGAGGTGCACGCACGGCGCAAGCGGCAGAGGGTCCGCGGGCTGCTCCTCGGGGACCGGAGGAAACACCATGCGCGCGATACGCGTCGCTTCGGCCGCACTGCTGGGCGCCGGCGCCCTCGTCCTGTGCGCGCCGGCCGCCGTGGCGGAGGACGGCGGTGGCAGCCGTACCGTCACGCCGTTCGGCTTCGGGGTCGAACCGTCCACCATCACCGCGGGCAGCAAGGTCACTTTGCGCCTGGACCGCAACGAGGGCTGCCAGGGCGGCGCCACGGTCACCTCGGACGTCTTCGACACGGTCCGCATCCCGTCGGGACGGTCGTCGGCCACGACCAGGGTCGGCGCGGACGTCAGGTCCGGCAGCTCGTACCGGGTGACGTTCCACTGCGACGGGGCGAGCGGCTCGACCGACCTGAAGGGTGCGGACGGTGGCCGGGATCCCGGGGCGGTCGTTCGGTCACCCGGGGACGACGACCTGTCGGGGACGCCGGTCCCGGGCGCAGTGCAGGCCGGCGGCGGCGGCAGCATCGCCGGGTTCGACCCCGGGGAGATCGGTCTGGGCACGGTGCTGATCGCCGGGGCGGTCGGCACGGCCTGGCGACTGGCGCACCGCCGCACCGGCGATGACGCCTGACGAACGAGGGTCGCCATGTGCGGAAGCGGAGCGCACGCTCCCGGAGCTGCGCCCCGATCCGCCGCGGGATCCTGGGCGAAGGTCCGGCCGCGTGCGCTCCGCTTCGCGCGTGGTGGCCGCCCGGCGGGGTGACGCCGGGTCAGATCCGCCTCTCGTGCCGACGGCGCAGCCAGCACACGCCGCCGCCGATCACGGCCGCCGCCACGAGTCCGCCGCCGATGGCCATGTCGGCGGGGGCGGCCCCAGTCGTGATGGAGCCTCCGAGGCCGCCATGGACCGGGCCCGGCCTGACGCCGCCCCCGGGCTCAATGCCCTCGCGTCCTTTGCCAAGGCCCTCGCGACCGTTGCCGATGCCTTCGCGACCGTTGCCAAGACCTTCACGGCCGTTGTGCGGGCGCAGGCCGTTGTTGCCCGGGAAGAAACCGCCGCCCGGAACGACGCTGCCCGGGCCGACCCCACCAGGAAAGAACCCACCGCCGGGGAAGAAGCCGCCGCCCGGGAAGAAGCCGCCGGCCGCACCGACTCCGCCGCCCGGAAAGAAGCCACCCGAACCGACTCCGCCGCCCGGGAAAACGCCACCCGAACCGATTCCGCCGCCCGGGAAAACGCCACCCGGAGCGATTCCGCCGCCCGGGAGGACCCCGGTGCCGTTTACACCACCAGTGTTGCTCGGGCCGCCCCCGGCGCCCAGGCCGTCCGCGACGGCCGTGGGGGCGGCGAGCCCAAGGACGGCGACGGCGATGGCCGTGGCCGCCAGGGCGCGAGTGTTACCCATGTGATCCTCCGCGAGAGGCACCCCGGGTCCCGTCCCCGGTCGATCGGCGAATAAGCACCTCCGGGGTCGACCCTCCGATGTGCGGAACACGCCCGCATGTCGAGAATGGTCCGTCCCAGTGAGCGGAAACGCCGAACGAAAAGCGCACAATCGGATATTGCCGCAGGTCACGGACCGTCAGAAAAATTCCTCTGGACCGCACCTCGGATGGCGCACCGAAGGACGTCCGGGTCACCCGTTCGCCGCCGCCCCCGTCGCCGGTCGCCCGCGCGGGACTTAGCGTTCTCGTATGCGCGAATGACGCGGTGACCACCGCGTCGAGAGGGGATGGCGAATGTCTGCGTTCGAGCTGTCCGAGCTCTCCGAAGCGGAGGAACGGCGAAAGAAGCGCGCTCCGTGGGGCGTGATAGCGCTGGTTCTGCTGACCGGTCTCGCGCTCATTCGGAACGGATCGGGGGAGTTCGACGTCGGACCGCCACAGCCCGCGCAGAACGCGGCCGCCGACAGCCCCGTGCCCGGCACCGCCTCCGCCCGCGCGCCGGGGACGCTGCCGTACTCCGCCGCGCAGCGGGTGATGATCCCGGCGATCCGGGTGGACGCCCCCGTCGAGCCGGTCGGCCTGGACCCGGACGGCTGGGTCGCCGCGCCGCCGCCGGAGAACCCGAATCTGGCCGGCTGGTTCACGGGGGCCGTCTCGCCCGGTGAGAAGGGGACGTCCGTCATCGTCGGCCATGTGGACAACACGTCAGGACCCGCCGTGTTCTACGGACTCGGGTCCCTGAAGAAGGGAAACCACATCGAGGTCCGGCGCAAGGACGGGAAGACCGCGGTTTTCGAGATCTACGGCATCGAGGTCTTCGCGAAGAGCAATTTCCCCGGCGACCGGGTCTACGGCTCCAAAGGCACGCCCGAACTGCGGGTCATCACCTGTGGAGGCGGCTTCTCCAAGCAGAACGGGTACGACGGGAACGTCGTCGTCTTCGCCCGCCTGGCCGAGATCCGCTGAACGTGTCCCGGCCGGGCGGGCGGCCCGGCAGGCCCGTCAGGCGTAGGGCCGCTTGGGGACGGTGAGGTGAAAGCCGTTGTCGAGCAGCCGGGGCAGATAGTGGCGCAGGGCGCTGACGCTCTGCGAGCGGTTGCCCCCGGCGTCGTGGGAGAGCACCACGACGCCGGGGGCGGCGCCCTTCTCGATCCGGTCGATGATGGTGCCGGTGCCCGGCTCGGTCCAGTCGCGGCTGTCCACGGTCCAGGCCAGCGGCTCCATGCCCATCTCGGCGCCCAGTTGGAAGGCGGCCCGGTTCCACGCCCCGTAGGGCGCGCGGAACCAGCGGGGGTGCTCGCCGTAGCCCTTCTCGATGACCTCGCTGGTGCGTTCCATCTCGGAGCGGATCTGGGACCGGCTCAACTCGGTGAGCAGCGGATGGGACCAGGTGTGGTTGCCGACCACATGTCCTTCGTCGGCCATCCGGGCCAGCAGAGCGCGGTTCCACTCGGCCATCTCGCCGCACACGAAGAACGTCGCGCGGACGCCGTACTTCGCGAGGGTGTCCAGGATGTGCGGGGTGTACGCGGGGTCGGGGCCGTCGTCGAAGGTCAGCAGCATGCGACGCCCGGTGCCGGACATCCGCAGGATCGGCTCGTCCCGCACGGGGGTCCTGGCGGGCGGGGTGCGCGGCGGTCCGTCACCGGTCAGTGGCCGAAGGCGAAAGGTGGAGGACCTGACCGCGGCCCGTGCTTCGGGTCCGGCGGCGGGTGCGCCGGGCCGTGCGGGGGCCGTGTCCGTGCGGCCGGTCAGGAAGAGGCCGGCGGTGCCGGCCGCCCCCATGGCAGCGGCGCCGGCGAACAGCACCCGGCGCCGCGTGAACGTCTGATCCTTCTTCATGATTCATCAGTCGCCCCACTAAGCGCCGGCGCACTACTCGTCCAGCGGTGCGGCGGCGGGATTCCACCCGCACGGCGCAGCGGTCCGCCGCGCTCGTACGGTCCGCCGCGCTCGTACGGTCCGTGTGGTCAGTGGCGGCGGACGAGTGGGAAGGGGAGCGTCTCCCGGATCGTCAGTCCGGTGAGGAACATGACGAGCCGGTCGACGCCGAGGCCGAGGCCCCCGGTCGGCGGCATCGCGTACTCCAGGGCGTCGAGGAAGTCCTCGTCCAGTTCCATCGCCTCCGGGTCGCCCGCGGCGGCCCGCAGCGACTGCGCGGTCAGGCGCCGACGTTGCTCGACGGGGTCGGTCAGTTCGGAGTAGGCGGTGCCCAGTTCGGTGCCGAAGGCGACGAGGTCCCAGCGCTCGGCGAGCCGCGGGTCGGTGCGGTGCCGGCGGGTCAGCGGACAGACGTCGACGGGGAAGTCCTTGTAGAAGGTGGGCAGTCGGGTCGGCTCCTCGACCAGCCGCTCGTACATCTCCAGGGCGATGACGCCCGGACCGTCCGTGGCGGTGTACGGGACGCCCGCGCGGTCGCACTGGCGGTGCAGGACGGGCAGCGGGGTGCCGGGGTCGACCTCCTCGCCGAGCGCCTGGGAGATCGCGCCGTACACGGTCCGGACCGGCCAGTGCCCGGAGATGTCGTGCTCCTCGCCCGGTCTGCGCACGACGGCGCGGCCGAAGGCGGCGGTGGCGGCGCCCTGGATCAGCTCGCGGGTGAGGTCGAGCATCACGTCGTAGTCGGCGAACGCCTGGTATGCCTCCAGCATCGTGAACTCGGGGTTGTGCTTGTGGGAAACGCCTTCGTTGCGGAACGAACGCCCCAGTTCGAAGACCTTCTCCAGGCCGCCGACGCACAGCCGTTTCAGATACAGCTCGGGGGCGATGCGCAGACACAGGCCGAGGTCGTAGGCGTTGCTGTGGGTGGTGAAGGGCCGGGCGTCGGCGCCGCCGTGGATCTGTTGCAGCATCGGGGTCTCGACCTCCACGAAGCCGCGGTCGATCAGGCCCTGACGCAGCCCCTGGACGGCGGCGGAGCGGGTCCGGATCACCCGGCGGGCGTCGGGGCTCGTCACCAGGTCGAGGTAGCGCATGCGGACCCGGGCCTCGGGGTCGGTCAGGCCGCGGCGCTTG
This sequence comes from Streptomyces sp. NPDC004752, assembly GCF_053601275.1. Lineage (NCBI taxonomy): Bacteria > Bacillati > Actinomycetota > Actinomycetes > Kitasatosporales > Streptomycetaceae > Streptomyces > Streptomyces sp. NPDC004752. Next base: position 6,711 of record NZ_JBSGBN010000234.1, read on the forward strand.
TCGGGCAGCGGGCGCAGACACTTCCCGGTGAGCCGCCAGGAGGTGACGAAGACGGTCGGTTCGCCCATGTCGCTGAATCCGGCGCGCCCGGTGGCGGTGATCTGGTCGCCGATGTCGGTGTCGGCCGTGAACCGGTCGAGGGCCGGGCCGGTGCCGGCCCGGGTGAGGGCGAGCTGGCGGTCGCCCGACCAGTCGCGCAGCACCACGAAGACGATGCCGCCGAAGTCACGGACCAGCATGATCCGGCCGGCGACGGTCACCGCCTCGCCGTCCCGGACATCGGCGAGGGCCCGGGTCGGCGGCGGAACGCCCACCGGGTACGGGTCGGTGCCGGCCGCGCGCAGCCGTTCCAGCGTGCGACGGCGGACGCGGACCTGTTCGG
>NZ_JBSGBN010000235.1:0-6415 GCF_053601275.1 Streptomyces sp. NPDC004752
GGGGGGGGGGGGGGGGCGGGGGGGGGGGGGGGGGGGGGGGGGGGGGGGGGGCCCGCGGGGGGGGGGCGCTACGCCCGGCGGTGGGGGCGCGGGCGCGGGGGGGGGCGCGGGCGGCCGGTGGGGGGGGGCCGGAGCGAACGCGGGCGGCGCGGCGGCCTGGGCGGGCGGGGCGAAGCCCGGAACGGCGCCGGGCTGCGGCTGCTGCGGGGCCGCCTCGGGCGCAGCCTCCTCCTCCAGCACCTCGCCGCCGAAGTTCTTCAGCAGCGCTTCGAGGCCGCCGTCGAAGCCCTGGCCGACCGCCGCGAACCGCCACACGTCCTTCAGATAGAAGTCGCCCAGCATCACGGCCCGTTCGGTGGAGAACTCCGAGCCGTCGAACGAGTACCGGGCCACCTCCTCGCCGCCCGCGACGATGCGGAGGTACCCGGGCTGTATCTGTGACATCTGCCCGGCGCCGTCGACGGTCGCCGTGAACGACAGCTTCTGGATCCGCGGCGGGATCCGGTCCAGCGTGACCCGGAAGGACTCCGTGTCGCCGGCCTGGGCACCCAGCAACTGGACGGACTCCTCGGGGGACTTCGGCTGGTTGAAGAAGATGAAGTACCGGTCGTCCGAGAGGCGTTCGTCGGGGTCGAGCCCGAAGCAGCTGATGTCGAAGCTCAGTCCGGGGGCGGAGATCTGCACGCCTACGTACAGATCCGTGCCCGCGGTGAGGTCACTGATCCTGGCCTTGTGGCCCCGTTGGAATTCCCTGCCCATGCGTAACGACCGTCCCCCATCCCGAATGTGAGTGCGTCGCGCCAGGCTAACGGCAAACCCCGACATCGGGCGAAGCCGGTACAGACCCGGTACACAACCGTCTTCCGCTGCGCGTGGGGCTCCGCCCGGGGAACGGATCACGCACCCGGTGATCACTCACCCTGCGGGGCGGGCGCATGGGGCAGTCGGTCCGCGGCGGCCACCCCTTCGAGGTAGCCGCGCGCCCGCTCGGTCCGCGGGTACGCCTCCAGCAGCCGCCAGAACCGCGGCCCGTGCCCGGGCACCAGCAGATGCGCGAGTTCGTGGCAGAGCACATAGTCGACGACGTACTCGGGCATGCCCTGCAGCCGGTGCGAGAGCCGGATGCTGCCCTCGGCGGGGGTGCACGAACCCCAACGCGTGTTCTGGTTGGTGACCCAGCGCACGGCGGCGGGCCGGGCCCGGCCGTCGAAGTACTGCTCCGACAGCCGTTGGGCGCGCTCGACCAGTTCCGCGTCGCCCGGCACCCGCTTGTTCTCCTGGGCGGCCAGTTTGTCGAGCATGACGGTCACCCAGCGCTGCTCCTCGGCCTCGGACATCCGGGCAGGGATCAGCACGACGGTGCGGTCGCCCTCGCGGTACGCGGAGACCGTCCGGCGTCGCCGGGCGCTTCTGCGGACCTCGATCGCGCTCGTCCCCGAGCCGCTCGGCGGCTGGCTCGTCGTGCTGCGCTGTGACTTTCCGGCACGGTGCGGTGGGTCGGCGGGCACGCCCCGACGTTACCCGCTGCGCCGGGGTGAAGTCCCGGGTCCGGGACGGTTCATTGCCGTTCCCTACAGCATGCGTCTGATTTGTACGACGAATATCCACCGCCTGTGGACAACTTTCGACGCCGGGTCGGCGGGCCCGGCATGCTGGCACTCGTCGGCGGGGCGTGACCGGTTCCACCGACCATCACCGATATAGCGTGAATTGCTTATATTTTCCGTGAATCACGATGATTTCCGTGAAGCATGATGATTTCGGTGAAGTACGGGGAATCGCAGCGAATGACGGGGGACCTCTATGCATCCGATGATGAAGCCCGCGTTCCGGCGCGGCTGGCGCGACCTCAACACCGTGCAGTTCGGCATGACACCGGCACATGCACTGACGCTCGGCCCGATCGACACGGCCACGGGCAGTTTCCTGGAACTGCTCAACGGCGCCCGGGGGCTGCCGCTCCTGCGCGACGAGGGACACCGGATGGACCTGCCCGACGGTCATGTCGACACCCTGGTCCGCGGGCTGGCCCGGGCCGGGCTGCTCGACGACGCACGAGGCGGCGGCCCCGCGGGCACTGCCCTGCGCGAGCAGAAGGAGGTGCTCGACCGACTGCGCCCCGATCTGGCCTCCGTGTCGCTGACCACGTCCGAGCCGGGCGAGGCGATCGACCGCCTGGCGGCCCGCCGCGCCCTGCGCGTACAGGTCAGGGGCGCGGGCCGGGTCGGCGCCACCCTGGCCTCACTGCTGTCGGGCGCGGGGGTCGGCGAGGTCGACGTGCGCGACGGCGGCCAGGTCGAGCCCTGGGATGTCGCCCCGGGCGGACTGCCCGCGGAGTCGGTCGGCGAGCGCAGGGACGAGGCCGCGCGACAGGCCGTCCGCCGGGCGGCACCGGACCGCGCCGCGCGCCGCCGCACTCACGCCTGGCCGTCCCCGGCCGACGATCCCGGCTTCTGTCTGGTGATCCTCGCACCGCGGGACGATGTCGCCGTGCACGCCCCCGATCCGGGCGCCGCCGATCTGTTCCTGTCCTCCGGGACCCCCCATCTCCACTGCGGCGTCGTGGAGGGAACGGCGGTCGTCGGACCCCTCGTCCTGCCGGGCGAGACAGGCTGCGCCGGCTGTCTGCACCGGGATCGCGCGGACCGGGACCCGGTCTGGCCCCGCCTCGTCGCGCAGTGGCGCTCCGGGAAGGCACGCCCGGTGGGTCCTTGCGACCTGACGCTGGCGGCCACGGCCGCCGGGCTGGCGGCGGCGCACGCGCTCGCCTTCCTCGACGGGGGGTCGCCGTCGAGCACGGGAGCGCGCTGGGAGGCCGCACTGCCGAGCCTGCGGTGGCACGCGCGACCGGTCCCGCCCCACCCCGCGTGCCCGTGCGGGGCCGCGCGGAGAGGTAAGGAAGAACACACCTCCACGGACGGGCGGCCACACGAGACAATGGCGGTGCAACGGCCGTCGACGCGACGACGCACCACGGACGCGGCGCGGCCGGCTGGGACTTGGAGGGCGCATGTCTGATCTTCCCCGGAAGGCGGTCACCCGGACCGCCAAGCTCGCCGCGCTCCCGCTCGGCTTCGCCGGCCGAGCGACCTGGGGCCTGGGCAAGCGGATCGTGGGTGAGTCCGCGGAGATCGTCAGCCGCGAACTGCAACAGCGCACGGCGGAGCAGTTGTTCAAGGTCCTCGGCGAGCTGAAGGGCGGCGCGATGAAGTTCGGGCAGGCCCTGTCGGTCTTCGAGTCGGCGCTGCCCGAGGAGGTCGCGGGCCCCTACCGGGCGGCCCTGACCAGACTCCAGGAAGCGGCACCCCCGATGCCCACCCGCACCGTGCACTCGATGCTGGAGGGGCGGCTCGGGGCGGACTGGCGGGAGATGTTCCTGGAGTTCGAGGACAAACCGGCCGCGGCGGCGTCGATCGGCCAGGTGCACCGGGCGGTGTGGCACGACGGCCGCGAGGTGGCGGTCAAGGTGCAGTACCCGGGAGCCGGCGAGGCACTTTTGTCGGATCTAGGGCAATTGAGCCGTTTTGCCCGCCTGTTGGGGCCGCTCATCCCCGGCATGGACGTCAAGCCGCTCATCGCCGAGCTACGGGACCGCGTCTCCGAGGAACTGGACTACGGCCTGGAGGCTCAGGCCCAGCAGGCCCACGCGGAGGAGTTCACGGGCGACCCCGACGTGGTGGTCCCGGCCGTGGTGCACCAGTGCGACCAGGTGCTGGTCACCGAGTGGATCGACGGGATCCCGCTCTCGGACGTGATCACGGACGGCACTCAGGAACAGCGCGACCGGGCCGGCCAGCTCCTGGCCCGCTTCCTGTTCTCGGGTCCGGCCCGCACCGGCCTCCTGCACGCAGACCCGCACCCGGGCAACTTCCGTCTGCTCCCCGGCGACCCGGAGGGCTCGGGCGACTGGCGCCTGGGCGTCCTGGACTTCGGCACCGTCGACCGTCTCCCCGGCGGCCTGCCGACGCCGATCGGCCGCTCCCTGCGCATGACCCTGGACGGCGAGGCCGTCGCGGTCTACGAGATGCTCCGCACCGAGGGCTTCGTCAAGGACTCCATAGAGCTGGACCCGGACGCCGTTCTCGACTACCTCCTGCCGATCATCGAGCCGGCCCGGGTGGACGAGTTCACCTTCACCCGCAGCTGGATGCGCAGCCAGGCGGCCCGTATCGCCGACCCCCGCTCCCCCGCCTACCAGCTGGGCAAGCAGCTCAACCTGCCCCCGGCCTACCTGCTGATCCACCGCGTGACCCTGAGCACCATAGGCGTCCTGTGTCAGCTGGGCGCGACGGTGCGGCTGCGCGAGGAACTTGAGGAATGGCTTCCGGGATTCGTGCCCGAAGAGGAGAGCCTGACCGTGCAGGAGTCGGCGGCGCAGGCGTGAGCCCCCTCACCACCAGGCCGAGTCCAGCCGCCCCTCGATCGCTCTGAGGTTCTCCCTGGAGCAACCGTCGCAGAAGTACTGACGGACGCCGTTCTCCACTGAGCAGGTCCAGGTCGCGGGCTGAGGGACCGCGGAGGGGGTGCGGCAGCGGGCGCACACGAGGGGGCGCGGCCGCGTGGTGGGGCCGTTGTGGTCACCGTCTCCGGGAGGACTACTCGTCACTCGGTGACGATATCTCCGTGGCCCGGGTTCGGCGGGGCAACGCACCGCGGGGGCCGGTCCGTTCGGACGGACCGGCCCCCGGGGGGAAGGTTTCGCCCCCCGAGGCCGGGAGGCCACCGCTTCAGGTGTGGTCGGGCTACTGCATGAGCGCCATGGCGAGCGCACGACGGGCACGCCTTGAGGCACGCTCGGCCCGGCGCTGCATCCGGCGGGCGGTCGCCAGGCGTACGGCCTGGCGTTCCCGTTCGGCCTCGTGCAGCCGGTCGTGCATATGTGCACGCGCCAGGGCTTCTGGGATGAGTTGCATCTCTCGGGTCCTGTTCTGACGCGAGTCGATCGCGTCGGTGACAGTGAAGTCTGGGGTCGCGGAGCCTGCGGGCTCGCTGGTGGACGGTTTCATCGGGGCCTGCTTCTTGGGGTCGTGCGTGAGGGGGCGATCGATGGTTCCGGGGATGTTCATGCCGCGACCGGGTTCTTGCGCGGGCGGCCACGCGGCCGCTTCCGGGCGACGACAACGCCCTGGACGAACAGCTCGCCACCCCAGACGCCCCAGGGCTCACGCCGTTCCTTGGCGCCGGCCAGGCATGCCTCGATCAGCGGGCAGGTCCGGCAGAGGGACTTGGCGTACTCGACGTCCGCCGGCGACTCCGCGAAGAAGACCTCCGGGTCGTAGGAACGGCAGGGGACGGGCACGCCGAGGTTCTCGATGGCGTCGTCGAGCGCGGTGAGCGGGGTGAGCGGGGTCAAGGTGGAGTCCTCCGTGGGGACGGGCGGGGGGATCGTGTCGGAAGGCGGTACGGACGGGGCGTGCGCTTCGAGTTGCACGGTTCGTCTTCCTCGTCTGGTCGGTCCGGCCTGTTGACCGGGTGTCGGCTTGGTACCGGGTTCTTTTCTTGTCCCGAGGCCCCTTCGCTTCGTCGTCCCCGTTCGGGGAAAACAGAAGGGCCGCGGATCCCGGATGGGGTTCCGCGGCCCTGAAGGCGCCCGCCTGATCGGCGATCAGGCTGGATCACTCCAGGGTTCTGGCCCACGGAAGGCCCACATCAGGTGGTGCTGCGTCGTCTGCTTCCGGAATCCGGCACCGGCTGCCGCAAAGGCATAGACCTGCGCCTGTGCCACTACTGCTTCCAGTGCCTTGGTCGGTCGCTCATCGCGTTCACGGACGGGAAGACCCGCAGGAGACACGGAGGACGCCGGACGCACGGCACGAATGCCGGACAGACCGGTGCCCGGGTTCGAGGCGCCGAGCATGCACAGGGAGACGATCGAGCGATCGCGCAGTTTGGCCGTGTTCATGGAACCGGCGCTGGTGCTGGTGTTGATGCTGATCACTGGACTCGCCTCCTCTCGGCGTCTCGGGGACTGGGGTGAGCCAGTCCGCTCGGATATGCAAGTAGAACACGGAATCAGTGCCTCCGAGAAGGCCGCTGTTTCCGTGCTTAGAACCTATGGGGATTGCCGGGGCATGCGCAAACTATTTTTCCGACGAGTTCGCATCAGTCGCGCTCCTCGTCTCCTGCGATGCTCCGGCCTGCGCAGATGGCCAGTACGGCGGCGCCGTAGAGCTTGAGCTTGCGGGCTCGGACGCCGGGGATCCGGGACAGCTCGGGATAGTCCTCGGGGACGGACTCGGCGATCGCCATCAGGGTCTTGTCGGTGAACACACAGAAGTCCGGCTGACCCGAGCGCATCGCCTGCTCCGCGCGCCACACACGCAGCCGCTCGTAGACCCCCTCGTCCATGTCCGAGGGGCAGCCGTCACAGCGCATCAGTTTCATCTCACCGGCGTCGGTGAGCGTACGGCCGCAG
>NZ_JBSGBN010000236.1:0-6382 GCF_053601275.1 Streptomyces sp. NPDC004752
GCGACAGATGCACGGACGAGCCGGATCCGGCCTCCTCCGCCACCGCATCCTCCTACCCTGACCGCTACCCGGCGTCACCACCGACTACGGGCCAGCCCGAAAATTGACACACCCACTGACCGTGGCCATGCCAACGGTGTCGCGCTCAGCCGTTCCAGGTCTCGTCATACGGATCGTTCGGGGTCGGGACCGGCCGTGCCCGGTTGACGCGGATGAATGGAATCACGCCATCGTTGACGGGGTCCTTGGTGCGCTTGGTGGCGTAGGTGCCCGTCACTTCGAGCCAGGTGTCGGGTTGCAGGACGGGAGGGGTCCGTCCGGTCAGGCCGACCTTGACGGGTTGGGCGTCGGCGGCACAGCAGTTGAGGGCCATGCGGACGAGGTAAGGGGCGCCGCTTCGGTCGAGGGTGACGAATCCGGTGATCCTGATCTTCCGGCCGCCCAGGGAGCGTCCGTGGTCGTAGACCGCGCGGCTTGCGTAGTCGGCCAGGTTGAGGGGGAGCGGGTCCGTGTCCGGGAGGGCAGGGAAGCCCAAAGGGCGTTGCAGCGCCGTACCGGTGTGCATGGCGCTGTAGGAGCCGAGGGCGGGTGGGGCGACCAGGATGAGAGCGAGCAGGGGCAAAACGAGGAGCCAGGCGACCCACGGTTCGCGGTGGGCTTGGCCGACCGCGTCATGGTCCTCGCCTTCGTGCCCGTTGTCGTGGAGTACGCGTGATGCCCGCAGTTCGTACCAGACGGTGGCGATGGCGGCGGCGATCAGAGCGAGTCCGGCCGCGAGCAGCAGTGGGCGCAGTCCTGCTTTGACATAGCGCAGATAGAGATCGGTGAAGCCGGCGTGCAGCATGGCTGCGCCGGTGAGGAACAGGATCGCCGCTTGTGCCTGCCGGTTCACAGCATCACCGCCCCGGCCAGGGCCGACATCAGGACGGCTAGGGCAAAGGTGGCGGGGGCGAAACGCAGCGCGAAGCCGCGGCCGAAGGTGCCGGCCTGCATGGCGAACAGTTTGAGATCGATCATCGGCCCGACGACGAGAAACGCGAGGCGGGCGGTGTGCGAGAACTGCGTCAGGGAGGCGGCCACGAACGCGTCGGCCTCGGAGCAGATCGACAACAGCACCGCGAGGATGGCCAGGGCGAGGATCGACACCACAGGGTTGTCGGCCGCGGCGTGCAGCCAGGTCGCCGGTACCACGGCCTTGAGAGTGGCCGCGGACATCGCTCCGACGACGAGGAAGCCGCCGGCGTGCATCACATCGTGCCGTACGGACCCCCAGAACGCCGATCCCTTGCTGAGGCCCTCGGACTCCGGTCGGGTCGGCGGCCGCAACCAGTCGGTGCGGCCCAGCCGCTGCCACAGCCAGCCCATCGCACACGCCACGAGCAGGCTCGCCACGAACCGGGCGAGCACCATGCGGGGTTCGCGGGGAAACGCGACTGCGGTGGCGGTCAGCACGACCGGGTTGATCGCCGGGGCGGACAGCAGGAACGCCAGCGCCGCCGCGGGGGTGACGCCCCGGCGCACGAGCGCCCCCGCCACCGGCACGGAGGCGCACTCGCAGCCGGGCAGGACCGCCCCGGCCACCCCCGCGACCGGTACCGCCAGGGCAGGTTGCCTGGGCAGGGCACGGGCGAAGAACGACGGCGGGACGAACACCGCGATGGCCGCCGACAGCAGCACCCCGAGGACGAGAAAGGGCAGAGCCTGGAGGACGACGGCGACGAACACGGTCATCCAGCTCTGCATCACCGGCGCGGACAACGCCCGGCGGATCGGCCCCTGCGCCGCGAGCACCAGGACCAGCGCGACAATCACGGCGAGCGACGGATCGAACCGCCCGCCCTGCGGTCGATCCGCATCGTGCTGATCACCCTGAGTGGGGGCCGGCTTGGTGATGGCCACGGTGAGGTACCTCCGTGCGCGGGGCTTCGCGGAACTGATTCCCCCTCCAGTACGCCCGCTCAGGCCGAATCGCTCATCGCGAGTGCTGCCCCAGATCACCCCCTTTAGGCTCAATACCGGTAACTCAAGGGGCAATCTGGATCGTTGTTGTTGATGTGGCAAGAGCGGGTCAGCTGAAGTTTTCTGGTGAGCGGTTGTCGGACCGGGTTGCGGTCGGGGTGCTGACGCAGGCGTTTCCTCCGGGGCGTGTGGATGAGGTGTTGGCGGAGACGGGTCGGGTGCAGCAGCGGAGCCGGCTGTTGCGGGCCCGGCTGGTGGTCCACTTCGTGTTGGTCTGCGCCACGAGGCACGGTGTTTTCGAGTAGGGGTGAAAGACCACTGTCATCGGGTCGTCGCAGCGGCCCGATTGAAGCTGGGGACAGCCCGGTCCGGGGAACGCCGGGGAGGGGGCAGTCCTGACAACGACGGGACGGGCCGGTACTGCCAGACGGCCCGGGTCCGGCTAGGTAGGGCTGTGGCCGGGAAGGCTCACCGGGTTGCTGATCATGCGGCGGCGGGGCGTCCGCCCCATCCGGGTGGCGGGCATGGGCGTTGCGCCATCGCAGGTATGCGTGCAGCGCCTTGGTCTGCACGGTGTGGTTCGGATGGCCAGATCGTGGCATTACGCCGTGACGCGGTCGTCGAGGTTCTCGGTGCGGGCCAGCGCGGCCACACGCTCCACGGCGGTGGGCGAGATGTCCACCGCGGTCACCTTCCAGTCGTGGCGGGCGAGCCACAGGGTGTCCCCGCCCGTTCCGCACCCGAGGGCGAGCGCGGCGCCGGGAGTCAGCCCGGAGGCCACCTCCTCCGGAATGGGATTTACCGGCTCGCCCAAGCGGACCGGTCCTGCGCACGCTGCCGGTAGAGGCCCTCCCAGAACTCCTCGGGCTTCTGCGCGGCCAGGTCGGCCGCTGTGCGGCCGTGAGGCTGTTGCGCCATGACATGTTCTCCCTTCGTCGCGACCGCTCGGGGCGTTCCGCGAGATGTCGGGAGACACCACTGCCACCGAACGACCCGTTGCCACGCGACACCCCTTGCCATTTCAGCAACAGCCGGAGGTTCGGCGCCACTGCGCGCATCGCCTCGACGCCCGCACGTGAGGGCGAGCCGGCGCTCGCGCTCGCGTAAGAGGCTTAGCGACGCGTGTAGTTGGAAACGACTATCACGAGCTGAGCGGCTGAAAGACGACGTGACGACCGACTGACGTGGGGGTACTTCGTGAAGGACGCGCCCTTGTATCTGCGCCCGCGAGTGGATCAACCGCTCGCCTCACTGCTGGAGAGCGCGCCGTTCCTGCACTCCCTGGTCGACGCCCTCGGCTCTCCGCTGAACGTGCTGCTCCCGGAGGTCGTGGCCGAGAACGCGGAACGCCTCGGCGCCGTCTACCGCCGTCACCACCTCGCCGGAAGGGTGTACTTCGCCCACAAGGCGAACCGGTCCAGCGCCCTGGTCCGCAGGCTCGCGGCGTGCGACCCGTCCGCTGTCGGCATCGACGTGGCCTCCCTGGAGGAGCTGCGGCACGCGCTGGGCTGCGGCTTCACCGGGGACCGGGTGATGGCCACCGGCCCGAAAGACCCCGAGTTCCTGTGGCTGGCCGCCCGGGTGGGCGCGACGGTGAACGTCGACTCGGTCACCGAGCTGGAACAACTGGCCGGTCTGGTAAGCGCGCACGGTCTGGGCAGGACGGAGGTTCTGGTGCGGTTGTCCGGGTTCGAGTCGGACAGCGGGTCCGGAGGCGCGGGTACGCGGGTGCTGTCGCGCCGCAGCCGCTTTGGTACACCGATCGCTGAGGTGGACAGGATGTGGACGGCGCTGCAGCGGCATGCGGACAGCGTCGAACTGGCCGGTCTGGCCTACCACTTGGACACCACCGGTCTGGAGGAGAAGGGCCGGGCCCTGGAACGCTGTGTGCTGCTCATGGACGAGTGCCGTGCCCGGGGCTTCGCGCCGCGCGTGGTGGACATCGGCGGCGGCTTCGGGGCCGGCTACGTCGAGGACGCCGGCGAGTGGGAGCGCTGGACCACCGCGCTGAGCGAGGCGGTTCTCGGCATCCGGCCGCCCCTGACCTGGCGCGGCCACGGATACGGACTGCGCAACGACAACGGCACCCTGCGCGGCACCGCCGCCCTCTATCCCGCTCACCGACCCGTCGCCGGACCCGGATATCTCGACGAACTCCTCTCGCGCCCCACGACCGTGCTCGACCGCACACCGGCCACGCTGCTCCTGGAACACCTCCACGACCTGTACGTCGAACCAGGCCGCGCGCTCGTCGACCAGTGCGGCCTGTCGCTGGCGCGGGTGCTGGAGGTACGTCCCCTCGGGGACGATCCCGGCCGGTATCTGGTGCGGGTCGGCATGAACGCCGCGGACGTGAGCCTGGAGGAACACGGGGTCCTCGTCGACCCCGTACTGCTGCCGCGTGGCGGTCCTCGGCATGAGGCGGCGGACGAAGGACCCGTCGGGGTCCATCTCGTCGGCAACCTCTGCCTGGAGGCCGATCTGATCACCCGCCGGCTGGTGTTCTTCCCTCGCGTGCCCCACGTCGGAGACCTGCTGGCCTTCGTCAACACCGCCGGGTACGTCATGGACTTCCACGCCCACCACGCGCAGCGCCAACCGTCGGCGCGGACGGTTGCCGTCACGGAAGAAGCGGGCGGAACCTGGAGCTGGTGTCCGGACGAGGACTACTGGCCACTCACACACCCACAGCGAAGGTCGTCATGAGGTACGACAGCGTCACGGAAGCCATCGGCAACACACCTCTGGTTCGCATCGACCCGTCCGTGCACGGTCTGCGGCACATCGACCTCTACGCCAAACTGGAGATGCTCAACCCGTTCGGATCCGTCAAGGACCGGCCCGCCTGGCATATGGCCCGCCCTCACCTGGAGGATGCGGCCTGTGGTGAGGGGACGGTCGTGGAACTCTCCAGCGGCAACACCGCCAAGGCCCTCGCCCTGCTGGCCGGCATGCACGGGCTGAAATTCAAGAGCGTGACCAACCGGATGCGTGTTCCCGAGATCAAGGACCTGCTCCTGCTCCTCGGTGCCGAGATCGAGGAGTTGCCCGGACAGAGCGAATGCCTCGACCCCACCGACACGGACGACCCGCTCACCCGCTTCCACCAGGCATTGTCCGAGCCAGGCAGCACCTATCTGCACACCGACCAGTACTTCAACCCGCGCAATGTCGAGGCGCACGCTGCCGGTACCGGCCCCGAAATCGTGAAGGACCTCGACGGGCGGGCGCCGGACTGGTTCGTGGCGTGCGTCGGCACGGCCGGCTCCTCCACGGGTGTCGCCCGCGTTCTGCGTGAGCACGACGACGCCGTGCGGGTTCTCGGGCTGGTCGCTGACAAGTCCGACTTCATACCCGGAATCCGGACCATCGACGAAGTGCACCAGGTCGGCTTGTTCGACCCTGCGACGTACGACTCTCTCGCCGCGGTCACCTCGCAGCAGGCCATCGACGGGATGATTACCCTGATCCGCCGCTGCGGACTGCTGTCGGGGCCGACCGGCGGCGCCGCCTACCAGGGAGCCGTACGCCATCTGGCGTCCGTTGACGCCGAACTGGACGGCACCGGACGTCGCCAGAGCGCAGTGTTCATCGTGTGCGACCGGGCGGAGAGCTATCTGAGCTATGTGCGCCAACGCCGCCCGGAGCTGCTGGGCCGGCCACGGCGCGGGCACTCGCCGTCGTCGGTCAGCGACGAGGAGATCAGGGCGGAACAGTCCCGGGCGGTGGACGTCGACGGCGCGCGGCGCTGGATCGCGGAGGGAGAACCCCGTCCGCTGGTGGTGGACCTGCGCGGCCCGCACGCCTATGCCGCCCTGCACATCGAGGGCTCGGTCAACATCGTCGACGAGCTCTTCGAGGAACTGGTCCGCGGAGGACTCCCGTTCAGCAAGCGCACCCCGGTACTGCTCGCCTGTCCGGTGGGGGAAAAGTCGCTGCGCTACGCCGTGTTGCTGTCCCGCCTGGGCCACCCGGACGTCAGGAGTCTGGCGGGCGGGATCGTGGCGTGGCGGGACGCCGGCGCACCGCTGGTGAGGGAGTGAACATGCCGGAACGGGAAACCGGTGAAGACGTCTCTTGGGAGCAGCGGCTGAGGGCTCAGTTCCCGATCGTCACCGGGCATCCGGAGCTGACGTATCTGGACAGCGCGGCGACCTCGCAGAAACCGCGGGCCGTCCTGGAGGCCGTGGAAACCTACCTCACCACGTCCAACGCCAACGCGGGCCGCGGCGCCTACCCCTGGGCCAACCGCACCACGGAACTGGTCGAGCGGACCCGCGAGCGAGTCAAGGCGTTTCTGGGCGATGGGCAGCCGGAGCGCTCGACCGTGTGGGGCTCGGTTATTCATCGCTGCTGGTCAAAGCGCCACGCCCCGGGGTGTTGGTCTGCGACCATGCTCAAGTGATCGTGTCGCTCGTGTACC
>NZ_JBSGBN010000237.1:0-6357 GCF_053601275.1 Streptomyces sp. NPDC004752
TGGGCCATCGAGGAATCGTTCCAGGTCGCGAAGAACGAGTGCGGCCTGGACCATTACCAGGTCCGACGCTACGACGCCTGGTACCGGCACATCACCCTGGCCATGGCCGTACTCGCCGCACTGACCGCGATCCGCGCCCAGGAGTTGAAAAAGGGGGCTGCCGATTAGGACAAACCGCCCTGATACCCCTGTCCGTCGCGGAGATCCGCCGCCTCATCGGCCTGCTCCTCCTGCCCCGCCGCCTCACCTCGCAGCACCATCTGCGCTGGTCATGGTGGCGACGCCTCAGTCAGACCAGAGCACGCCTCAGCCACTACAAACGCCGAGGCCACACTCCATAACTGTGATTGCAGTACTAGGGCGCGTATTCGGTTGTGATCATCTGCGGGATTCACCCTCGTGGTGAGGTCTGATCCGGTACACCGTGACATGTGACGCGAGTGCAACTGACCGACGTGGAGTGGGCGTTCATCGAGCCGTACCTGCCGATCGGCGAGTACGGCCCGTACCCGGTGCGGCTGCGCCGGCAGTTCGAGGGCGTGATCCGGCGGTTCAGGACGGGCGGGCAGTGGCGGGAGATGCCTGGAGAGTTCGGCGCGTGGGCGACCGTCCACAACCGCTTCCGGCAGTGGAGAGACTCCGGCGTCTTCGAAGCCTTGCCGGAGGGCCTGATCGCGGAGGCCGAGAAGCCTGGGGAGGTGGACTTGTCGCTGGTCAGCGTGGACTCCACCACCGCCCGGGCTCACCACGACGCTGCCGGGATGCATCTCGAAGCCGATACGTTGACCGCCTTGGAGAAGGCCGCTGCCGACGAGGAGAAGGCCCGGCAAAGGTGGGTGGCTCGGCGGGGTTCTCCGCCCGGCGTCCCCGTGGCCGGCTCGCTCCAGCCGCTCGGACCCAGTTCCGCAACCTCTCCGGGTTCACTCCCAGATCAGCGGCGACCGACCTGATCGTCGCTTCCGGCCGGGACTCGTACAACGCGACCGCGTCCGCCTTGAACTCCGACGGATAGTGCTTCATGACCACGGGACATCCGTTCTCCTGGACTCAAGGTCCAAGTGTCTCGGGTGTCCAAGATCCGGGGTCAAGCCCCGCCCTGCTCGGACGCTCGCGAGGCGGACGGACCGGCAAGGTCCACCTCGCCGCCGACCGCAGGTGCCGTCCGCCGGCGTTCGTGCTGACCGCGGGGCAGGCCGCCGACGGCCCGCAGTTCATCCCTGTGCTGAAGAAAGTGCGCATCCGTGGTCCTGTCGGCCGTCCCCGCACCCGGCCCGACGCGGTCGCCGCCGACAAGGCCTGCTCGTCCCGCGGCAACCGCGCCTACCTGCGAAGACGTCGTATCAAGGCGGTCATCCCGGAGAAGAGGGACCAGGCCACCAACCGGAAGAAGAAGGGCAGCAGGGGTGGCCGGCCCGTGGGCCACGACGCCGGCCTCTACAAGGAACGGAACACTGTCGAACGCCTGATCAACAAGCTGAAAGCCTGGCGGGGCATCGCCACCCGGTACGACAAGACCCCGGACAGCTACCTCGTCGGCCTCCACCTTCGCGGTGCGATGATCTGGATCAAGGACCTCACCAAGACCACCCCTTGATCACAACCGAATACGCACCCTAGCGTGCCGACGTGAAGGGCTGGCTGGCGGACAGATGTGAGGGGGACGCCGCAGCGGAGGCGAACTCAATGTCGTCGTAGCCCACGGTGGCCAGGTCATCAGGCACCATCATCCCTGCCGCATACACCGCCTGCAGAACCCCCAGGGCCAGCAGGCTTCAAGGCAGCACGTTCGCCTACATGCTGACCTTCTCTGCCCCCTACATCCTGCCCTACCAGCCGCCGGCCGTGCGCCGTCCTGATGCCGACGACCACGTCGAGGTCCACCGCCACCGCGTCGGCCGCGCCCAACCAGTGATCATTAACAGATTTGTCACAGAAGGTGAGGCATCAAGAGTCGCAGTGAAGGCCGATTTCGCTAACCGGTGTTCACCAGCAATGCCGCGACATCCCGCATGCACACGGGTCCTGGCCCCAGGCCGGATCGTGCCGGCCAACGGCCCCGGCCCCGACCGGCGTCAGCCAGGACCGGTCAGCGTCCCCGGCCCTGGGGAAACTGCCCGAGGTGAACCGCACCGTGGACGACCGCCGCCAAGCCCCGGACGTCCTCGGTGAAGGCATCGACGCGGATCCGGCGTCCGCTGTGCAGCAAGATCTCGCACGTAGAGCCCATGCCGCGGGCATCGGCGAGCGGTCGGCCGTCACCGCCAGCGGTGCTCACCTGTCCGACGTCCTCCCAGGGGATCACGGTGGCGGTGCCCGCCACCCGGTAGGTGAACCCCCGCTCATGGATGTCGAAGCACTGCTCCCGGGTACGGAACGCCTGCACCAGGCGCCAGATCCCCAGGCCCCACCCCGTCAGGCCGACCCCGAGCAGTAGTCCCGCCAGCTCCGGGGCCCCCTCCGCGGTGCCCACCGATGCGATCGCCACCGGCACCCCGAAGGCCATGCCCACCGCCCCGGACATCAGCCACATACCCGCCTGCCGCAGGCGTCGCGCGCCATCGGTACGGTGCTCCCGCACGAACCTCCCCAACTGCCTGGCCGCTTCCGTACGCCTCATCGGGCTCCCTCCGGGTCGTGGACATCTCAAACTATGCCCCCGCCGCCGGGTGAGAGGGTCCCGGGTGCAGAAGTTCCCTGCCCACATCTCCTTGCGAGGTCAGTTATCCCCGGCCATCCCTGAACACGTTCCCTCGTGCGCGTCCACATGTCCGTACGCCCACGCAAATGAGGAGACGCAATGTGGACAGCACCCTCACCGAACTCAGGTGTGTACGCCCGTTGCCCGGACCCCATGAACCTCAGCTTCCCCTATAACCAGGGGACTCCACGCTACGAGAGCAGGGACAATCAACACGACCTCCCCACCCCGCCTGGCTATCTTGCGAAGCGCCCGGCAGCAGGCCAGCAAGGTAGGTGACGGTGCGCGTGGACAGGTTCAACTTGCACTGATAGACAAGGGAGACGCCCTCGGCGGGCTCGTTCTTATCGGTCACACAATCGCAACGGCCGTCGAAGACACCGCATTACGCCCCGATCAGCGTGGCGTTCCCGGTCACAGGCGCGCGGTGAAGCGGCCGTCGGGCAGCTTGCGCAGCCAGCCCCGTCTGAAGTTCCCCCTGATCTTGGACAGCGGATGCTTACGCTGTGGGGGTGAAGTCTTGCTGCAGCCTGGCTCGGGTTTCGAGCGGGGTGAGGTACCCGAACTCGGGGTGCTTGCGGAGCCTGGTGCGGTTGTACTCGACTTCGATGAAACGGAAGACGTCGGCGCGGGCGCCCTCGCGGCTCTCCCAGACGGTGGTGCCGATCTCCGCTTTCAGCAGTCCGAAGAAGCTCTCGGCTGCGGCGTTATCGCAGCATATGCCGGTTCTTCCCATGCTCTGTCTCAGGCCCAACTTCCTTATCTCGCTGCGGAATTCGCTACTCGTGTACTCGCTGCCGCGGTCGCAGTGCATGATGCAGCCGGGTTTCAGACCGCCGCGGCTGGCGGCCATGCCCAGAGCATCGGTGACCAGTTCGGCGCGATGGTGATCGGCCATCGCGTACCCGGCCACCTCGCGTGTCGCCAGGTCGATGACGGTGGCCAGATACCACCAGCCCTCGACCGTCGCCAGATGGGCGATGTCCCCTTTGTACCGGGCCCGGCGGCGGTGAAGTCGCGGCCGACCAGGTCCGGTGCCGGGGCGGTCTTGGTGTCCTGCCTGGTCAGGTAGCGGCGCTTGCGGCGGGTGATGCCCCGGATGTCGCGCTCGCGCATGATGCGCCCGGCCTTCTTCCGGTTGATCACGTGCCCCGCCCGCCGAAGGGCAGCGTGCACGCGCGGAACGCCGTAGGCGCCCCGCGAGCCGACGTGGATCGCGCGGATCCGGTCGGCCAACTCCTCGTCGTCGCATTGCCGTTCGGCGACGGCAGGCTGTGAAGCGAGCCAGGCGTAGCAGGTCGAGCGGCTGGCGCCCAGCGCGCGGCACAGCAGCGTGGCAGGACGGCGGTCTGCTGGTGTGAGAGCAGACCGGCGAGGACTTGGACGGTGTCACCCATATGTTCGCGTTGGCCGAGGTGCCGGACGCCAATCTTTCATCGCCCGGCGGGGGGATATGCGATGTCGGGGGCGGGGCGCCCCGAAGCGGGCGCCCCGCCGCAGGATCAATCAGTGCACGGAGTTGGCTGCGGCGACGATGGCGCGGTCGACCGCTCCCGGGCTGATCGACGGGACATCATGGCCCGAGCGGGTGTAGATGATGTGGGCGCCCACTCGGTTGGCCTGGAACTTCTGTGCGGCCGTCGGCACTGCGTGGTCCTCGGTCGCGATGACCGCCCACTTCGGTGTCTTCGCCGGCGGATTCACCGTGGCCTTGGCGGTGAAGGCCGAGAGGGCGACTGGCTCCTGAGTCACCGAGGCGACAGCCAGGGCCGACTTCGACAGCCCGTTTCCGTACACGGTCCCGTACTTGTCGGCCTTGAGGTACACGTCGGTGTCGCCGCCGGGCAGGGGAACGGTTCGGAAGTTCTCCGAAATGAGCTGCGACCCGGGGAACTGTCCGATCAGGGAGCCGGCGGTTTCTCCCGCCTTGGGGATGAGAGCTGCCACGTACACGAGGGCCTTGACCTTCGACGTCTTTGCGGCGACCTGGCTGACGACCTCTCCCGCGTAGGAGTGGCCGACCAGCACGACGGGGCCCTTGATGGTCTTGAGCTGTGCCTCGACATAGGCGCTGTCGAAGGCCAGACCGCGCAGCGGGGTGTCGATCGCGTAGACCGGGTAGCTGTGCCGTCGCAGGTAGCCGATCTCGCTGTTCCAGCTGGCGGAGTCGGCGAACGCCGCGTGGACCAGGACTACCGTGGGCTTCACGCGGTGCCCCGTCTGCGAGGCGACGGCGTGATCGCTCGTCTTGCTCGTGACGGCGCTCGCGTTCGTGACAGTCAGCGAAGCCACGACCGCGGCACTCACCAGCCCGGCAGCCGCCAGCGCCTTGATTCGAGCGGTGGAATTCATGTGGCGTTATTCCTCTCGGAGTTATTTCAGTCGAAGCGATGTGGGGAAGCGGCGTGGTCCGCATGGGTGCGAAATTATTATTTGCTGCGGTCCGCGGTGCTTCGCAAAATCGACTATGGCGGATGCATCTGCGGTTCGCCAATGCCGATCGTGCTTCCATTCATGCCGATGTGGTATGAGCCGGCGGATGCTCCCTCCGCTCTTCATGGGTGCAGCACCTGTGCTGGCGTTCAGCGAGACATGAGGTGCCGATATATCCAGCGCTGATTTTCTGACACTTACAACGGCTAATGCGATGTGGGTGTATCGCTGCTGGCTGCCGTATTCAGAGCAGGAGTTGAGCGCTCGCGCCGCTGTGGGGCCATCACTGTTGATCGTGTCGGATGACCTGTGGAACCGCTTGGAGCCGTTGCTGCTGCAGGGTGAGCGGCATTGTCGGTACCCGGTCCGCAAGCCGCTGCCGGACCTGGAGGTGGTGTGCGGGATCTTCTACGTGCTGCACACCGGCATCCAGCGGGAGTACCTCTCCAAGGAGCTGGGCTTCCGACTTGAGCCTGACGTGCTGGCGGCGGACTGGAACGAGTCGCTGTGCCGTGCTCGCCGTGTCGCCCGTCGAGGCGGACAATCCCGATGGAAGGCAGCGACCGTCGAGAGGCGCTCTCCCGAGCCGATCCGGTTCGATGATCGGGGTGAGTCTGCTTCGGCCCCTCATTCAGCAGCGCATTTTGATGGCAACGCCATGTGTGGCCACATCGTCGTGACGCGTGGCCAGAGGATACTCCGTCGATCGGAGTCGCTTTATGCCACTTAATCATGGTCATGGATGCCTGGTGGCGCCAATGCCGATTCGCGAAGAAGTCATGCCGGTTGGGCATCGCTAAAGCCCAAGAGGGCTTTTCCGGCTCGCAGTTCGACAGGAAAGGCGGCGTGGTTAACATGGCGCCATGGATATCGACCTCCGGCGTCTCCGCTATTTTGTGACGGTTGCCGAAGAGCTCAGCTTTGTGCGTGCCGCCGAGCGACTGAACATGACGCAGCCCGCACTGAGCCGACAGATCCGTGCCCTTGAGGACGATCTTGGAGTGTCGCTGCTCCGCCGCGGCCCGCTGGGCACGGCCCTGAGAAGCCATCCGCATTTCGAATGTGGTCTCTGGGTTTCCGTTGGTCGGGCATGAACTTCTGCTGGTGGCGGGAGAGTTCGGACGTTCGTCGGCTCGCTTCACGTTCGTGGAGGTGGCTGATGCCGTCGGTGCTCGGTCTGGTGGAGGCCCGGGAGGAGAAGGTCCGTGCGGAGGTTGCCCGGCTGC
>NZ_JBSGBN010000238.1:0-6168 GCF_053601275.1 Streptomyces sp. NPDC004752
CACGCCGGACGCGGTCGCGCTGAACGACTCCGCGCCGCGGGGCGTCGACAGCAGCCGACTGGCCGGCCGACCGGCCGGAGAGGACGCCGCCGCGCGGCAGCTGGCCGCGCTGATGCAGAAGGAAGTCGACGCGGGCGCGCCAGGAGTGGCGGTGCGGGTGGAACTCGGCAACGGGAGGACGATCTCGCTCGCGCGGCAGGCCGCGTGGACCAGGCGGGACCACAAGCTGTCCGCCCATGACCAGTTCCGGATGGGGTCGAACACCAAGACCATGATCGGTGTGCTGGTGCTGCAACTGGTCGCCGAGCACAAGGTGTCGCTGCAGGACCGGGTGGAGAAGTGGCTGCCGGGCCTGGTGCCCGGCGGCGGGAACATCACGCTGAAGATGCTGTTGAACCACACCAGCGGCCTGTTCGACTACATCAACGATCCCGGCACCCTCGCCCGGGTGACCGGTGCGGACACGTCCTCGGTGACGCCGGAGGAGTTGCTGGCGGTCTCGGCGCAGTACCCGCCGCTGTTCACACCGGGCGCCGAGTACGCCTACAGCAACACCAACTATGCGGCACTGGGCCTGGTGTTGGAGAAGGCGACCGGCCAGGACCTGGCAACGCTGCTGCAGCGTCGGATCATCCGGCCGCTCGGCCTGCACGACACCTACCTGGCCACCAGCGGGGCGTCCCGGGACGGCGACAAGCTGGCCGATGGCTACGAGCCGGATGCCGAGCACCTGGCGCCGCTGCTGCCACCGGAGGCGCCCAAGGGCACCGCGTTCGCCGGCCCCGCCCGGGGCGACCATGTGCTGGTGACCTCGCTCAACCCCGAATGGGCGTGGGCCGCCGGCGCCATCGTGTCCACGCCGGCCGACGAGCAGCGGTTCCTGCGGGCGCTGGCGTTCGGCAGGCTGCTGCCGCCCGCGCAGCTCGCCGAGATGAAGACGACCGTGGTGGAGACGCCCGGTGACCCGGACAGCGCGCGGTACGGGCTCGGTATCGAGAGGTACCTCAGCCCGTGTGGACCGGTGTGGGGGCACACCGGCGCGGTTCCCGGCTACTCCAGCCAGAACTACACGGACGAGACCGGGAAGCGCTCGGTCACCGTGGTGGCCACGACGCTGTTCGGGATGCGCGCCGAGGGTGTGGGCGCCGCGGACCAGAAGGTGGTCGACGCCGCGGTCTGCACCATGCTCGGCAAGTCCCTTCCGGCAGACGCCAACTGACGCCAACCAGAAGAGGAGGCGATCATGGAGCGCCGGACGACCACAATGGAACACCCGATGCCCAGGGCGCAACGCCCGATGGTGACAGTGCGGATCGCGCGGTGGAGCGCGACACACCCGTGGCGGGCGATCGTCGGCTGGGTGCTGTTCGTCGCGGTCTGTGTCGCGGTGGGCGGTGCGGTCGGCACGAGGACGGCCGACGCGGACTTCTCGTCGGGGGAGTCGGGCCGCGCGGCCGAGATCGTGGACAGCGGCCGGTTCTCCGACCCGGCGATGGAGAACATCCTGATCAGTGCCCGGTCCGGCGCCCTGGACGAGACGGTCGCCCGGCGTGCCGCCGCCGACATCACCGCACGCCTCAAGGCGCTGCCCGCGGTGGCGGAGGTCCAGTCGGCCGTCCTCGCGCCGAACGGGTCGGTGCTGCTCGTCCAGGCGGAGATCGCGGGGTCGGTCGACGACGCCGGAGACCGCGTCCAACCGCTGCTGGACGCGACGGCAACCGTCGCGCAGAGCTACCCGGCGCTGCGGGTGGAGGAGGCCGGCGACGCCTCGATGGACAAGGCGCTGAACAGCCGTATCCAGGGCGACTTCCACAAGGCGGAACTCATCAGTCTCCCAGTCACGTTGGTGATCCTGCTGGTGGCCTTCGGCGCGCTGGTCGCCGCCGGTGTCCCGGTGCTGCTGGCGCTGTCGTCGGTCGGGACGGCGATCGGGCTGTCCGCGCTGGCCTCGCACCTCGTGCCGGCCACCGACGTGCTGGACAGCGTCATCCTGCTGATCGGGATGGCGGTCGGGGTCGACTACTCCTTGTTCTACCTGCGGCGGGAACGCGAAGAGCGGGCCAAGGGCCACAGCGGCGTGGACGCGGTCGAGATCGCGGCGGCCACCTCCGGGCACGCGATCGTCGTCTCCGGTCTGGCGGTCACGGTCTCCATGTGCGGCCTGTTCATCGTGAACGGCTCGACGTTCCACTCGCTGGCGACCGGCGCGATCCTGGTGGTGGCCGTGGCGGTGCTCGGCTCGGTCACGGTGCTGCCCGCGCTGCTGTCCAAGCTCGGACGCCGGCTCGACCGGCCGCGCGTCCCGCTGGTGTGGCGGCTGGCCGCCCGGCAGGAGGGCGAAGGCCGCTTCTGGCCGGCGGTGCTGCGGCCCGCTGTGCGGCGCCCGAAGGCCACCCTCGCGGTCGCCGTCACCGGACTGCTGGCGCTCGCCGCCCCGGCGCTGGGCATGACCCTCAAGCTGACCGACGACGCGGACCTGCCCCGCTCGATCCCCATCATGCGGAGCTACGACCGGCTCGCCGACGCCTTCCCGAGCACCGGCTCCTCCTTCCAGATCGCGGTCCGCACCCCGGCCGGGGAGGCGGCCCGGGTGCGACAGGCGCTCACCGCACTGGGCGAACGCACACAGCGAGACCCGCTGTTTGCGCACGACCGGCAGCCACAGCTACGGACCTCGGCGGACCGTACGGTGTCCGTTCTCGACGTGGGCGTGCCGTACACGGCGGGCAGCGACAAGGCGACACGAGCACTGGAGGACATACGGCAGCGACTGGTCCCGGCGGCGCTGTCAGGGCTGCCGGGCGCGCAGTACGCGGTCGGCGGCTGGATCGCGATGAACGCCGACTTCAGCTCCGACGTGGCCGACGCTATGCCCTGGGCGATCGCATTTGTGCTCGTGCTCACCCTCGCCGTGCTGCTGGCCACCTTCCGGGCACCGGTCATCGCCCTCACCGCGATCGCGCTGAACTCGCTGTCTGCGGCGGCCTCGTACGGGCTGCTGACGCTGGTCTTCCAACACCACTGGGCCGAGGGCCTGTTGGGCTTCCGGTCCAACGGCGGGATCGTGACCTGGCTGCCGCTGTTCCTGTTCGTGGTGCTCTTCGGGCTGTCGATGGACTACCACGTCTTCGTGGTGAGCCGGATCGAGGAGGCGGTCCGCGACGGAATGCCGAACCGGCAGGCGGTCGTGCGCGGTATCACCACCTCGGCCGGCACCGTGACCAGCGCGGCCGTGGTCATGGTCGCCGTCTTCTCCATTTTCGGCACCCTGACCACCCTGGACATGAAGCAGCTCGGAGTCGGACTCGCCGCGGCGATCCTGCTGGACGCCACGATCATCCGGGCCGTGGTCCTGCCCGCCGCGATGATCATGCTCGGCGAGTGGAACTGGTGGACACCACGACCCCTGCGCCGCGAACAGCACGCGGTGCCGGAACGGCTCCCTGCCGCCACCGCGAACGTCGGCTCCGATGGCGGGAATTGACCATGCCGCGAGAGATCGCCGCTAGGGTCGGACGGGTGAGGGAGTACTCCACCTGGTGGCGTTCCGGATGGCGCCCCCGGGGTGTCGACGCCGGGCTTGTCGTACTGACGCTGTGCGCGCCGTTGCTGTTGCAGCCCAGCACGGATGTGTCGGCGCGAGCCTGGTGGTTGCTGGCCGGCTGCGAGGTGGTGGTCGCGGTCGTCCTGCCGCTGCGGCGCAGGCTGCCGGTGGCCGTGTTCCTGGTGATCACCAGCGCCCTGGTGACCGGGGTCGTCTGGGGCGCTGCCGTGGGTGTGCGGCTGTCCCTGCTGGTCTACCTGTCGCTCGCCGTCGCCCTCCACAGCGTGGGCAGCTACTGCACGAGCCGGCCGCGCACCTGGCTGGCCGTGCTCGGCGGTGGCGCGGTGGTCGCCGTCGGGATGTGGATCAACCACATGACGACCTTCTCGGCGGACTACCAGGGCTCTTCGGATGTGTTCGCCGTCCTCGCCCCGATGCCGTTGGCCTGGGCCACCGGGTTCGCCGCCCGCATCCACCGCGCGAACCTCGCGGCGACCGAGCGGCGCGTCGAGGACGTACTGGGCGAACAGCAGTTGCGTGAACAGCAGGCCGCGCAGCAGGAACGGGTGCGGATCGCCCGCGAGATGCACGATGTGGTCGCGCACTCGCTCACCCTGCTCGTGGTGCGCGCGGAAACCCTGCGCGCTCGCGGCGGCGAGCTGCCGGAGTGGGCGCGCACCGAGACCGACGGGCTCGCCCTCGCGGGCCGTCAGGCCGGCGGCGAACTACGGGACCTGCTGCGGGTGCTGCGCGGTCCCGACGACGCGGCGCCGCTGCAACCGATGCCCGGTCTCGGCGATCTGCCCGACCTGCTGGACCGCAGCCGGGCCGCGGGCGCGCGCGTGGACGCGCGGATCGAGGCGGAGGCGGACGCACTGCCGCGCCCGGTACAGCTCACCGTCTACCGCATCGTGCAGGAGTCGCTCACCAACGCGCGCCGCCACGCACCGGGCGCGCCGGTCCGAGTCACCGTCGCCGAGGAGGCTGGGCGGTTGCGCTGCGAGGTGGTCAACCCCCGGCCGGCGGAGCCCGCCCCGGCCGGCTGGGGCACCGGTCTGGGACTGGTCAGCATGCGCGAGCGGGTCGACACGTTGGGCGGCGAGCTGCGCGCCGGACCGACCGGCGAGGGCGGCTTCCAGGTGGTGGCCACGCTGCCACTGAGCCCCATGACACGGGACGCCGCCGGTGTCTGAGCCGATCACCGTGCTTGTCGTGGACGACGAGCGGATCATCCGCGACGGCCTGGCCGTGATACTGGACAGCCAGGAGAACATCACCGTGGTCGGCACAGCCGGGGACGGCGAGGAAGCCGTCGAGGTGTGTGTCCGGCTGAAACCCGACGTGCTGATGCTGGACATCCGCATGCCGCGCAGGGACGGGCTGTGGACGCTGGCCGAACTGGCCCGGCGCGGCATGCTGGGGCCCTGCCGCACCCAGGCGCTCATACTGACCACGTTCGACCTCGACGAGTACGTCGACCAGGCGCTCGCCGCAGGCGCCGTGGGATTCCTGCTGAAGAACAGCTCCTACGAAGAACTCACCGCCGCGGTGCGCGCCACGGCCGCCGGGCACAGCGCGCTCAGTCCCGCGGTCACCCAGCGGATCATCGCGAGCCACCTCGCCACCCGGCAGCGGCCGGACAACGGCGACCTGACCCGGCTGGCCGACCTGACACCACGGGAGCGCGATGTGCTGCGCCTGGTGGGCGACGGGCTGAGCAACGCGGAGATCGCCGTCCGGCTCGTGGTCAGCCTGCACACGGTGAAGACGCACGTCAGCCGCGTACTGGCGAAAACCGGATGCCAGAGCCGCGCACAGGCGGCCGTACTGGCCCGTCGTACATGGAACCCACCACCGCCCCGGACGGAGTGACACCGCGCGGACGCCGCCACCAGCGGCGCGTCAGGTCACCAGCCCTCGACGGCAAGCGTAGACGGCCGCCTGGACGCGGTCGCGGAGCCCGAGTTCGGCGAGGACGCGTGACACAAAGGTCTTGACGGTCTCCTGGCTGATCAGGAGCGCCACGGTGATCTCGCTGGGGGAGAGGCTGTCCGCGATGAGGCGAAGGACCTCAAGTTCGCGAGGGGGCAGCGGAATGTCGTGCCGGGTGTCCTCGGCGGGCCGGATACGGCCGCGATCCACCCCGACGACGTCATCAACCATGCCGAGGCCCGGGAGCGCGCTGTCCCGATTGCCCACCGGCCCATGGCGCTCTACCAGGCCGAACTGCTGTACACCGACTTACGAACACCGACACCGACCGAGGAGAAAAGCGTCATGACCACCGCGACCGCCCGTTCGCCGCCCGCACCGTTCTCAGGGTCGGCTACGGCGCGTCGCAGCTCAAGCGTCTGCCTGACCGCCGCGGCGAGGCCGTCGCGTTGCTGCGTCGCGCGATCGAGCGAGTCCCGCTCCCACGAAGTCCCCATCGGCTGACCGGAACCAACGCGGACCGGGCCGTCACCACACCACACGCCGGACACCCTGACGAACCGCCAGGCCACGCCGGGAAACCCCGCTCTACCAGGCTCCAAGGACGGATCATGAAGGCCATCATCTACCGCGACAACGGTGCCCCCGACGTTCTCCGGCTCGTCGACCGTGACCTGCCGGCGCCCGGCGCC
>NZ_JBSGBN010000239.1:0-6063 GCF_053601275.1 Streptomyces sp. NPDC004752
CCACTGTGGCTCGGCAGCGCCCTGGCTCGGCAGCGCCCCATAGGGGCGCGGGGAACTGCGCGACCAGCCACGACGAAGCCGCAGTTAACCGACGGCACGTCACGCCCCTCCCAGCGGAGCGCCCCCGCGGGCGCCAGCCCACTGTGGCTCGGCAGCGCCCTGGCTCGGCAGCGCCCCATAGGGGCGCGGGGAACTGCGCGACCAGCCACGACGAAGCCGCAGCCAACCGACGGCACCGTCACGGCCCTCCCAGCGGAGCTACAGTCGCCCCAGCACCTGCGCCAGCAGCGAACCCATCCGCGTCGCGCTGTCGCGGCCCGCCTGGAGGACCTCCTCGTGGTTGAGGGGCTCGCCGGTCATGCCCGCCGCGAGGTTCGTCACCAGCGAGATCCCCAGCACCTCCGCGCCCGCCTCACGCGCCGCGATGGCCTCCAGCACCGTCGACATCCCCACCAGGTCCGCGCCGATCACCCGGGCCATCCGGATCTCGGCCGGCGTCTCGTAGTGCGGGCCGGGGAACTGCGCGTACACGCCCTCCTCCAGCGACGGGTCGATCTCCTTGCACAGGGCCCGCAGCCGCGGTGAGTACAGATCGGTCAGGTCGACGAAGTTCGCCCCGACGATCGGGGAGGTCGCCGTCAGATTGATGTGGTCGCTGATCAGCACCGGCTGCCCGGGCCGCATGCCCGCGCGCAGCCCGCCGCACCCGTTGGTCAGCACCACGGTCTTGCAGCCCGCCGCCACGGCGGTGCGCACCCCGTGCGCCACGGCGGCCACGCCCCGGCCCTCGTAGTAGTGCGTGCGGCCCAGGAAGACCAGCGCCCGCCGCTCCCCGATGCTGTACGAGCGGACCGTGCCGCCGTGTCCCTCGACCGCCGGCGACGGGAAGCCGGGCAACTCGGTGACCTGGAACTCGGCGTCGGGTGCGCCCAGGGCGTCGACGGCGGGAGCCCAGCCCGAGCCCATCACGAGGACGACGTCGTGGGTCTCGGCGCGTGTGAGGTCGCGCAGGCGCGCGGCGGCCGCGTCGGCGGCGCCGTAGGGGTCGCCCTGGATGTCGTCCGGAAGAAGAGATGCGTTCACGCGGACGAGGGTAGCCGGTTTGTGCCTACGCGCGTAGATGACGGAGGCGAGGGAATGCGATCGTTGTCGTGTCGTTTCCGCTGAACGGCGCCGCCGAGCGGCGGCTCAGACGTGTCAGACGTCCGGGATCAGGACGTCCTTGTCGTTGAAGACCTCGACGATGAAGATCAGCAGGCGCCCGCGGCTGACCGTGTACTCCACCAGGATGTTCTGGGTGAGCCGGATCGTGCGGTCGTCCCCGGTGGAGCCTATGGGCCGGGACACCGCGAGGAAGGGGTCGCGGGCCAGCATGGCGATGCCCTTGTCGAAGGCGTTGCGCTGCCGGTCGTCCAGCCGGTCACGAGCGGCGGCGGCCTGCACCGTGTAGTAGACGTCGTACGTGGTGGTGGGGGCCATGCGCTCTCCCGTTGGTGCGTCGATGGCCCGAGTTTACGGGCGAGGCTTCCTCAGCAGGGCCGCTTGCGCAGCTCCATCACATAGTCGTGCGGCGCGCCCGCCGACTCCGCCGCGTCGGCGATCTCACCCAGATAGCGGGCCGACGGCAGACCGCCCTCGTACCCGTTGAGCACATACGTCCACGCCTGCTCCTCCCCGTCCAGCGTGTGCACGCGGATCCGCAGCCGCCGGTAGATGCCGAGCCCCACGCCCTCCCACCGGTCCATCGGCTGCTCGTCCATGGGGGCGATGTCGTACAGGCCGACGAAGACCTGGCACAGCGGATCCTCGACGATCGTCGCCAGCGCGCCCTCCCAGCCCAGCTGCTCGCCGCCGAAGGTCAGCCGCCAGCCGTTCAGCCAGCCGGTGGCGCGCAGCGGCGAGTGCGGGGCGCGGCGGGACATCAGCCGGGCGTCGAGATTACCGGCGTATGCGGCATAGAGCGACATGGGTCGAGGGTACGGCAGCGGCACTCCCGTCCCGCGGGTCCCTGACACAACCCCCGCACCGCGCCTCCGCCCCACCGCGGCCCACTGGCCCCGCGGATACCTGCGGTCCACCGGCGTTGCGGATGCCTGCACTCCACCGGCCCCGCGGATGCCTGCGCCTCACTGGCCCGGCAGATACCTGAGCCCCTCCGGCCCCGCGGATACCTGCCCCCACCGGCCCCGCGGACAACGGAACGCACACCACCGCCACCCCCGGACACCGGCCACCTTGTTGAGTGCGGGACAATGGGGTACGTGACTCGGATCGTGATCATCGGTGGCGGACCCGGCGGATACGAAGCGGCGCTGGTGGCCGCGCAGCTCGGCGCGGAGGTGACCGTCGTCGACTGCGACGGCCTGGGCGGTGCGTCGGTGCTGACCGACTGCGTGCCGTCCAAGACCCTCATCGCCACGGCCGAGGTGATGACCACCTTCGACTCCTCCTACGAGGAGCTGGGGATCATCGTCGCCGACGACACGCCACCCCTGGAGCAGGCCGCCCGCGTGGTCGGCGTCGACCTCGGCAAGGTCAACCGCCGGGTCAAGCGGCTCGCGCTCGCCCAGTCCCATGACATCGCCGCCTCCGTCACCCGGGCCGGCGCCCGGGTCATGCGCGGCCGGGGCCGCCTGGAGGGCATGCAGGCCCTCGACGGCTCCCGCAAGGTCGTCGTCACCGTGGCCGACGGGACTGAGGAGACCCTCACCGCGGACGCCGTGCTCATCGCGACCGGCGGTCACCCGCGCGAGCTGCCCGACGCCCGGCCCGACGGGGAGCGCATCCTCAACTGGACCCAGGTCTACGACCTCACCGAGCTGCCGGAAGAACTGATCGTGGTCGGCTCCGGCGTCACCGGCGCCGAGTTCGCCGGCGCCTATCAGGCCCTCGGCTCCAAGGTCACCCTCGTCTCCTCCCGCGACCGCGTGCTGCCCGGCGAGGACCCGGACGCCGCCGCCGTCCTGGAGGACGTCTTCCGCCGCCGCGGCATGAACGTCATGGCCCGCTCCCGCGCCGCCGCCGCCAAGCGGGTCGGCGACATCGTCGAGGTCGCCCTCGCCGACGGCCGGGTCATCACCGGCACCCACTGTCTGATGGCCGTCGGCGCCATCCCGAACAGCGCCGGACTCGGCCTGGAGGAGGCGGGCGTCAGGCTGCGCGAGTCCGGGCACATCTGGACCGACCGGGTGTCCCGGACCACCGCACCCGGCGTGTACGCGGCCGGTGATGTCACGGGCGTCTTCGCCCTGGCGTCGGTCGCCGCCATGCAGGGGCGCATCGCCATGTACCACTTCCTGGGCGACGCGGTGACCCCGCTGAACCTGAAGACGGTCTCCTCCAACGTCTTCACCGACCCGGAGATCGCCACCGTCGGGTACACCCAGGCCGACGTCGACGCCGGGACGATCGACGCGCGGGCCGTGAAGCTGCCGCTGCTGCGCAACCCGCGCGCCAAGATGCAGGGCATCCGGGACGGCTTCGTCAAGATCTTCTGCCGCCCCGGCACCGGGATCGTGGTGGGCGGTGTCGTGGTGGCGCCGCGCGCCTCGGAACTGATCCACCCCATCTCGATCGCCGTCGACAACAATCTGACGGTCGAGCAGATCGCGAACGCCTTCACGGTGTACCCGTCCCTGTCGGGCTCGATCGCCGAGGTGGCCCGCCAGCTCCACACCCGCAAGGAGACCGGCGAGGGCTGACGCCCTGGGGGCCGACTCCCCGCTGGTCACGGGGAGTTGCCGCGCATGCGTACGGCATAGTCGGGAGGGATAGGCTCTATATCACTTCCGACCCTGCCATGCGAACAACTTCTGTTATTCGGCGCAAACTGCTGAAAGCAGACGGTCGTTGGGGTTACTGTCAGTTTCGTGTTCGCTGCAGAACGTCGCCAATTGATCCTCGAAATGGTGCGAGCGAACGGGGCCGTGTCGCTCCGTGAACTCGCCCGCGTCGTCCAGACCTCTGAAGTGACCGTACGGCGGGACGTGCGCGCACTGGAGGCAGAAGGACTCCTCGACCGCCGGCACGGCGGTGCGGTACTGCCGGGCGGATTCACGCGGGAGTCCGGCTTTCCGCAGAAGTCACATCTCGCGACCGCCGAGAAGACGGCCATCGCCGACCTCGCCGCGGGACTCGTCGATGAGGGCGAGGCCATCGTGGTCGGTGCCGGGACCACCACCCAGGAGCTGGCCCGCCGACTCGCTCGGGTGCCCGGACTGACCGTCGTCACCAACTCGTTGCTGGTGGCCCAGGCGCTGGCGCACGCCAACCGGGTGGAGGTCGTGATGACCGGCGGCACCCTGCGCGGCTCCAACTACGCCCTCGTCGGCTCCGGCGCCGAACAGTCGCTCCAGGGGCTGCGGGTCTCCAAGGCATTCCTCTCCGGCAGCGGTCTGACCGCCGAACGAGGGCTGTCCACGTCCAACATGCTCTCGGCGTCCGTCGACCGCGCGCTGGTACAGGCCGCCGCGGAGGTCGTGGTCCTGGCCGACCACACCAAACTGGGCACGGACACGATGTTCCAGACGGTGCCGACCGACGTCATCACCCGACTGGTCACCGACGAGCCCCCGGCCCACGTCGACCGCGCCGCCACCGAACTCCAGGCCCTCGCCGACCAGGGGGTGCAGATCGCCGTGGCCGGGGCGACGGGCAGCCCGGGGGGTGAGCACGTCCCGGCGCGCCAACAGCGCCGGGACGTGCCCCTGCCCGGCCAGCGGCGCGGCCAGATCCCGGCCGCGGGACTGCGCACGGCCACGGTGCTCGGCGCCGACCAGCCGACGGGCACGGACCGCGCCCGCGTCGCGGACCTGCGCAGACGGTAGCGCTCCGCTGGGTGGGGCCGTGATGTGTTGTTGGTCGGCTGCGGCACCATCGTGGCTGGTCGCGCAGTTCCCCGCGCCCCTAGGGCGCTGTCGAACCTTGATGGACTTCGCTGGGCCTGTTCAGGTGCTCCGTTGGGAGGGACGGGATGCTGTCGGTTGGCTGCGGCACCATCGCGGCGGAGCCGCATACTGATACAGCCTCGCGCCCCTTCGGCGTGCCCTGTCTAGTGCGTCAGGCCGCGTAGGGTCAGGCGGAGGAGCCGGTCTGCCAGGTCAGGGTCGCCCGGTGACTCCGCCGCGGCGAGCCCGATGGCATGGGTGAGCTGGAGCAGTTCGCCGATGCCGACATCGTCCCGTACGGCGCCCGACTCCCGGGCCCGGGCGAGCAGCGCGCCGCCCGCCTCACGGATCGGCGTGCCGCAACGGGCCAGCGCCGAACCGGAGTCGGCGGAGTCGGACGACACCGACATCAGCGCCAGCGACAGACCGCGGTACGCCCCGGCGTACTCGACCACCTCACGCAGCCAGGTCACCAGGGCCGAGCAGGGCTCGGGCGCGTGCAACAGTTCCCGTGCGTGGGCGACGAGTTCGCCCACCGCGTCCTCGAAGACGGCGCTCAGCAGCGCATGCCGGTTCGGGAAGTGCCGATACAGCGTGCCGATGCCGACCCCGGCGCGCCGGGCCACATCCTCCAGCGAGGCATCCGTGCCGTGCTCGGCGAACGCGGCGCGGGCCTGCGTCAGCAGCCGCTCATGGTTACGGCGGGCGTCGGCACGCATGGCACGCGGAGCCCCGGCAGTCTCCTGTGCGACCACGCCCGCCACCCGCCCTCTCTCCCACTCAGCACTGCCTCCAGGATGCCATCGAGCACAGCCAAGCCGATCCGACGCCCACGGAACCCACGCATCCCGCGTGGAGCGGGCCGCGCGGGCGCGCGTTGTGCCTTGGCCCTTGGCGTGGAGTGCGCCGGGCGACCGTGCTGCTCGCGGTGGTGCGATGTGCTGCGGAGACGCGTCGCCCCACGGAGCCACCTGTGCTCCGTGGGGCGTGCGTACGGTTCGCTGGATCAGCCGTTCAGCTGGATCAGCCGTTCAGCTGGATCAGCCGTTCAGAGGGATACGTTCGTGCGGCGGATTCGTGCGGCGGATCAGGTTCCGGCCTTGTCGATCCCGTCAGTCCTTGATTTCGCAGATCACCGCGCCGGAGGTGAGGGAGGCGCCGACCTCGGCGCCCAGGC
>NZ_JBSGBN010000240.1:0-5994 GCF_053601275.1 Streptomyces sp. NPDC004752
GGTCTTCAGCCGGGTGAGCCGTTGGCCGGGACTCTGAAGACGTACGGTGTCACGCATGCGACGCTGCCGCCGGTGGTGCTGGCGGCGATGGAGGCAGACGAGGGTTTGTTGCCGGGGGGCACTCTGGTCTCGGCGGGTGAGGCGCTGGCCGGTGAGGTTGCCGACCGCTGGTCGGTCGGCCGTAGTCTGATCAACGCCTACGGGCCCACCGAGACCACCGTCTGCGCCTCCATGAGCGGCCCGGTGACCGCCGGTACCGTGCCGCCGATCGGGCGGCCCGTCGACAACATCCGGCTGTACGTCCTCGACGCGGCGCTGCGGCCGGTGCCGCCCGGGGTGCTCGGCGAGCTGTATCTGGCGGGAGCGGGACTCGCCCGCGGCTACCTCGGGCGCCCGGGGCTGACCGCGGAGCGGTTCGTCGCCTGCCCGTTCGGCGGGCCGGGCGAGCGGATGTACCGCACCGGCGACCTGGCGCGCTGGCGCCGCGACGGGCAGCTGGAGTACGCGGGCCGGGCCGACGACCAGGTCAAGATCCGCGGCTTCCGTATCGAACTCGGCGAGGTCGAGGCCGTACTGGCCCGGCACGAGACGGTCGGACAGGTCGCGGCCCTGGTACGGGAGGACCAGCCGGGCGTGAAGCACCTCGTCGCCTACGTCGTCCCGAGCCCCGGGGCCGAGGCGGTCGCCTCCCGGCTGCGCGCACAGGTGGCCGAGTCGCTGCCCGACTACATGGTTCCGGCCGCGATCGTGGTGCTCGACGCGTTCCCGCAGACCCCCAACGGAAAGCTGGACCGCAAGGCGCTGCCCACCCCCGACCTGTCCGTCGCCGCCGGCGGACGGGCGGCGAGCGGGGCGCGCGAGGAGATCCTCTGCGGGCTCTTCGGCGAACTGCTGGGCCTCGGCCCGGTCGGCGCCGAGGACAGCTTCTTCGACCTCGGCGGCGACAGCATCATGTCCATCCAACTGGTCAGCCGCGCACGGCAGGCCGGTCTCGCCGTCACCGCCCAGCAGGTCTTCGAGCACAAGTCCCCGGCCGCGCTCGCCCGGGTGGCCGTCAGCACCGGGCAGCAGGCCGCGGGCGCGCTCACCGCGGGCAGTGGCGTCGGCCGGGTGCCCGCCACACCGATCGTGCACTGGCTGCGCGAACGCGGCGGGCCCGTCGGCCGCTTCCACCAGTCCATGCTGCTGCACACCCCGGCCGACCTCACCCAGGACCAGCTCACCGACGCGGTGCAGGCCCTGCTCGACCGGCACGACGCGCTGCGCGCCCGCCTGCTGCGCGAGGACGACTGGGCGCTGGAGGTGCCCGAGCCGGGCACCGTCTCCGCGGCCGCGCTGATCCGCCGGACCGTGCTGCCCGGCGCGTCCGACAAGATGCTGCGCGCGGCCATCGCCGCGAACGCCGAATCGGCCGCCGGACGGCTCGACCCGGACGCCGGGGTGATGCTCCAGGCGGTCTGGTTCGACGCCGGATCCGACGGCAGCGGAAGGCTGCTGCTGCTGGTCCACCACCTGGTCGTCGACGGCGTCTCCTGGCGCATCCTGGTGCCGGACCTCGCCGCCGCCTGCGCGGCCCTCGCCCGGGGCGAGCAGCCGACGCTGCCCCCGGTGGCCACCCCGCTGCGCGTCTGGGCCGCGGCGCTGGCCGAGGCCGCGGCCGGACGTTCGGGTGAACTCGACCTGTGGCGCAGCCAGTTGGCAGGTGGCGACCCGATCCTGGGCAGCCGGCGCCTGGACCTTGCGCGGGACACCTTCGCCACCGAGCGAACCCTGGAGCGGAGGCTGTCCACGGAGCACACCTCGGCCCTGCTGACCCAGGTGCCCGCCGCCTTCCACACCAACATCAACGACGTCCTGCTGACCGCCTTCACGGTGGCCGTCGCGGACTGGCGGGAGCGGCGCGGGCGGGGCGGCGACCCGGCGGTGCTGCTCGACCTGGAGGGGCACGGCCGTCAGGACATCGTGCCGGGCGCCGACCTGTCCCGCACCGTCGGCTGGTTCACCAGTCTGCATCCGGTGCGCCTGGACCCGGGCAGCGCGCTGCGCGCCGGGTTCTGGAAGGGCGGGGCGGCCGTCGGCGAGGTGCTCAAGGGAATCAAGGAGCAGCTGCGCGCGGTGCCCGACGGGGGCATCGGCTACGGAATGCTGCGCCACCTCACGCCCGCCACGCTGCTGCCGCACAGTTCCCCGCCGCAGCTCGGCTTCAACTACCTGGGCCGCTTCCCGGCCGCCGACGGCGCCGGGCAGCCGTGGACCGCGGCCCCGGAGGCCGACGCGCTGGGCGGCGGCAGTGACCCGGGGATGCCGCTCACCCACGAAGTGGAACTCAACGCGGTCACCGAGGACGGCCCGGACGGCCCGCGCCTGGTGGCGACCTGGTCCTGGGCCAGGGACCTGTTCACCAAGGCCGAGGTCGCCGACCTGGCCGACACCTGGTCCCGCGTCCTGGCCGTCCTGGCCGAGCACGCCCGGGTGCCCGAGGCCGGCGGGCGCACCCCCTCCGATCTGACCCTCGTCTCACTGTCCCAGGCCGAGATCGACCTGCTGGAAGCCGACTGGAGAACCTCGTAATGACGAAGCCGGGACTCGCCGACGTACTGCCGCTCACGCCGCTCCAGGAGGGCCTGCTCTTCCACGCGCTGT
This sequence comes from Streptomyces sp. NPDC004752, assembly GCF_053601275.1. Classification (NCBI taxonomy): domain Bacteria; kingdom Bacillati; phylum Actinomycetota; class Actinomycetes; order Kitasatosporales; family Streptomycetaceae; genus Streptomyces; species Streptomyces sp. NPDC004752. The sequence continues at coordinate 2,644 of NZ_JBSGBN010000240.1, forward strand.
ACGACGAGCACTCCGCGGACGTCTACACCGTGCAGCTGGTCTTCGACCTGGAGGGCGCGCTCGACGCGGCGGCCCTGCGCGCGGCGGCCGAGGCACTGCTGCGCCGCCACCCCAACCTGCGCGCGGGGTTCCGGCACGAGGGGCTCAGCCGCACCGTGCAGGTCGTCCCGCAGACGGTGGAGCTGCCCTGGACCGAGACCGACCTGTCGACCGAGCCGGACCCGGAGCGGCGCAGCGCCGAACTCGACCGGCTGGTCACCGCCGACCGGGCCGAGCGCTTCGACCTCAGCCGGCCGCCGCTGCTGCGCTGCACCCTGTTCCGGCTCGGCGAGCGCAGCCACCGTCTGGTGCTGACCAAGCACCACATCCTGATGGACGGCTGGTCCATGCCGGTCCTCGTCCGCGAGCTGTTCGAGCTGTACGCGAACCGCGGTGACGAGAGCGCGCTGCCGACGGTCACCCCGTACCGCCAGTACCTCGGCTGGCTGAACGCGCAGGACAAGGACGCGGCCGAGGCGGCCTGGAGCGAGGCGCTCGCCGGACTCGACGGGCCGAGTCTGCTCGCGCCCGCCGACGCGCCGCCGGTCACAGCGGCGCCGCGGCATCTCACCGTGGCGCTCGCGGCGGAGCTGACCGAGCGCCTGCGGGCCCGGGCACGGGAGCACGGGCTCACCCTCAACACCCTGCTGCAGGGCGCCTGGGCGCTGCTGCTGAGCAAGCTGACCGGCCGCGACGACATCGTCTTCGGCGCGACCGTGTCCGGCCGGCCGCCGGAGATCCCGGGCATCGAGACGATGGTCGGCCTGTTCATCAACACGCTGCCGGTGCGCATCGAACTGCCCGCCGCCGAGCCGCTCGCCGACGCCCTGAAGCGGCTCCAGTCCCGGCAGGCCGACCTGATGGCCCATCAGCACCTGGGGCTGACCGAGGTGCAGCGCGTCGCCGGGCACGGCACCCTGTTCGACACCATCGCGGTCTTCGAGAACTACCCGCTCGACCCCGCCGAACTCCAGCCCACAGGCGGCGACCTCGAACTCACCGCACTGCGCGCCACCGACGCCACGCACTATGCGCTCGGCGTCATCGCCGACGTGGCCGACGGCCGGCTGCGGATGCGCCTGGACTACCGCCCCGACCTCTTCGAGACCGAGACGGTCAGTCGCGTCGGCGAGCATCTGACGCGGATCTTCGAGGCATTCGCCGCGGACCCGACCCGGCCCACCGGCCGCTACGACATCCTCGGCGAGGAGGAACTGCACCGCATCGTCGAGGAGTGGAACGCCCGCGGCGAACGGCCCGCGCCGGACGCCCCGCACACCCTCTCCACCCTCTCCACCCGGTTCGCCGTGCAGGCCGCCCGCAGCGCCAGGGCCACCGCCGTCACCTGCGGCGACGAGCGGCTGACCTACGCGGAACTCGACGCGCGCGCCAACCGGCTGGCCCGGCTGCTGGTGCGGCGCGGCGCGGGCCCCGAACGGTTCGTGGCACTCGCGCTGCCCCGCTCCGCCGATCTGGTGGTCGCCGTCCTCGCCGTCCTCAAGTCCGGTGCCGCCTATGTGCCGTTGGACCCGGCCTACCCCGCGGACCGGCTCGCCTACATGCTGGCGGACGCGCGCCCCGCCCTGCTGGTCTCCCGCTCGGACACGGGCCTGCCCGACGGGCTCGGCGAGGTCGAGCGGCTGCTGCTCGACACACCGGACACCCAGGCCGCGCTGGCCGCCGAGCCGGACACCGACCCGGGCGTGCGGGTGCTCGCGCACCATGCGGCGTACGTCATCTACACCTCCGGTTCCACCGGTCGCCCCAAGGGCGTGGTGGTCCCGCACCAGAACGTGATCCGGCTGTTCGGCGCCACCAGGCACTGGTTCCACTTCGGCCGCGAGGACGTGTGGACCCTCTTCCACTCCTACGCCTTCGACTTCTCGGTCTGGGAACTGTGGGGCCCGCTGCTGCACGGCGGCCGGCTCGTCGTCGTGCCGCACGAGGTCAGCCGCTCCCCGGAGGACTTCCTGCGGCTGCTCGTCGACGAACGGGTCACCATCCTCAACCAGACCCCCTCGGCCTTCTACCAGCTGATGCGCGCCGACCGGGAGAACCCGGAACTCGGCGACGGGCTGAGCCTGCGGCACGTGGTGTTCGGCGGCGAGGCGCTCGACCTGTGGCGGCTCGCCGACTGGTACACCCGCCACGACGACCGGGCCCCCGTCCTGGTCAACATGTACGGCATCACCGAGACCACGGTGCACGTCAGCCACCTCGAACTGGACGCGCCGGGTGCCGCGGCCGGCCCCGGCAGCATGATCGGCGGCGCCATACCGGACCTGCGGATCTATGTGCTCGACGGCGGTCTGCGCCCGTCCGTGCCCGGCGTCGCCGGGGAGATGTACGTCGCCGGGGCCGGACTGGCCCGCGGCTATCTGGACCGGGCCGCGCTCACCGCCGAGCGTTTCGTCGCCGACCCGTTCGGCGCGCCGGGGGAGCGGATGTACCGCACCGGTGACCTGGCCCGCTGGACGGCGGACGGCGCCCTGGAGTTCGTGGGCCGCGCCGACGACCAGGTCAAGGTCCGTGGTTTCCGGATCGAGCCGGGCGAGATCGAGTCGGTGCTCGCCGACCACCCGGCCGTCGCCGAGGTCGCCGTGATCGTCCGCGAGGACCAGCCGGGCGACCAGCGGATCGTCGCCTACCTGGTCACCCCGCCCGGACAGGAGGGTGAACTGCCGACGGTGCGCGCACACGCCGCCGAGAACCTGCCCGACCACATGGTCCCGGCCGTCTTCGTCCCCCTCGAACGTCTGTCGTTGACGCCCAACGGGAAGCTGGACCGGGCGGCGCTGCCCGCCCCCGACATCGCGGGCTCCGCCTCCGGACGAGCACCCCGCGACGCCCGCGAGGAGATCCTCTGCGGCCTGTTCGCGGAGGTGCTCGGCGTCGACCGAATCGCCGTCGACGACGACTTCTTCGACCTCGGCGGGCACTCGCTGCTCGCCACCCGCCTGGTCAGCCGGGTCCGTACCGCCCTGGGCGTGGAGCTGGCCATCCGCACCCTCTTCGAGGCGTCCACCGTCGCCGCTCTGGCGGAGCGGATCGGCGAGGCGGACGAGGCGCGCACCGCGCTGCGGCCCGCCGAGCGACCCGCCCGGGTGCCGCTGTCCTTCGCGCAGCGCCGGCTGTGGTTCCTGGACCGCCTGGAGGGCCCGAGCGCCACCTACAACATCCCGTTCGCCCTGCGGTTGCGGGGTGTGGTGGATCGGGAGGCGTTGGTGGCGGCGTTGGGTGATGTGGTGGCGCGGCACGAGAGTCTGCGGACGGTGTTTTTGGAGGAGGGGGGTGTGCCGTGGCAGGAGGTGT
>NZ_JBSGBN010000241.1:0-5933 GCF_053601275.1 Streptomyces sp. NPDC004752
GAACCGGCCGCGGGGCCGCACGCCGACGCCCCCGAGAGGTCCCGGCCGGCACCCCCGCCCCCGGGCGTGTGCGCCCTGGGAAGACAGTACGGCGGCTGGCGCCCGGACGCCCCGGAGTCCCGCATCTGCGACCAGACGTACGGCCGTTGACCCCGGCAGCCGCCGTCGGCCGTTGATCCCGGCGGTCGCTGCCTAGGAGGAGTACCGGGGCGACGGACCCCATGGCTCGTCGTCGGGTGGGGCCGGGTCCCCGAGCCGTAGGGCCAGTCGGCTGATCGCCGCCCGCATCCCGTCGCCGTAGCTGTCGTCGGCGAGTGACACGGCCGCGCCGCGAGCCCTGCGCAGATGGCTGCGGGCCGCCTCGGTGCGGCCCAGCTTCACATAGTCGGTGGCGAGGTTGAGGTGCAGCGACGGGTAGAAGCCGCGGACCGCGCCCGGGTCGCCGTCCGGCCGGTCGTGGGCCGCCTCCTGTGCCGCCGACAACGCCCGCAGGTCCCAGGCCAGTTCGTCCGAGGGATCGTCCTGCGTGTCGGCCAGGTAGTGCGCCAGCGTGCAACGGTGCAGCGGGTCCCCGTCCTGCCCGATCTCCGTCCACAGGACGAGCAGGCGGCGCCGGGCCTCCTCGCGGTCCCCGCCGTGGTGCAGCATCACGACCTGTCCGATCCGGGTCAGCACGCCGTCCGGCGCGGCCTGCTCCTGTCGCTCCACCACGGCGCCTCCTGAGTCTCGTGGCCGCACGCACCGGAACCGCCCGCCGGATGCCGCGCTCCCCGTCGTCCCACCCCCGACGCTAACCGGGGGCACCGGCGATCCCGGTCAGGCGCCCCCGTACGGCACCGGCGTGCCTCGGCGCGCGGTCAGCCGAGGTTCGGGATCGTCCAGTCGACCGGCTGGTGCCCCTGCCGGGCGATCGCCTCGTCGATCTGCGTGAACGGCCGGGAGCCGAAGAACTTCTTCGCGGACAGCGGCGAGGGGTGCGCGCCCTTGACCACCACATGGCGGGTCTCGTCGATCAGCGGGAGCTTCTTCTGCGCGTAGTTGCCCCACAGGACGAAGACGGCCGGGTCGGGCCGCTCGGCCACCGCGCGGATCACCGCGTCGGTGAACTTCTCCCAGCCCTTGCCCTTGTGCGAGTTCGCCTCACCGGCGCGCACCGTGAGGACCGCGTTGAGCAGCAGGACGCCCTGCTCGGCCCATGGCATCAGATAGCCGTTGTCCGGGATCGGCGTGCCCAGCTCCTCCTTCATCTCCTTGTAGATGTTCCGCAGGGAGGGCGGGGTCTTCACGCCGGGGCGGACCGAGAAGCACAGGCCGTGGCCCTGGCCCTCGCCGTGGTACGGGTCCTGGCCGAGGACGAGCACCTTGACCTTCTCGTACGGCGTCGCCTCCAGCGCGGCGAAGACCTCCTCGCGCGGCGGGTAGACGGGACCCTTCGCCCGCTCCTCCTCGACGAACTCGGTCAGCTCCTTGAAGTAGGTCTGCTGCAGTTCGTCGCCCAGAACCCCGCGCCAGGACTCGGGCAGCATGGCGATGTCGGTCACGTCAACGTCCTTATGGTGTGCGGTCACTTGCAGGTCTCCGAACCTACAGGCGCCCACTGACAATCGGTGCCGCGACCGCCGTGACCAGCCGGTCCTGCACCAGCCGGTCCTGCGGTGCGGCTCCCACATCATCATGACCGTCGACAGGTCACGGCGGCAGCAGACAGGGCTCTGATCGGCTCGTTCACGACGACGTCGGCATCGCGCCGCGGGCCCGCCGCGCGTGGGCGAGGGCGCCGCGTGGGCGAGAGCGCCGTTCCCGGCAAGGAAGCGACGCCCTCGTGTGCCCGATCAGCACCTGTGCGGCGGTCAGCCGACGCCCGCATTGAGGAAGATGCCGCCGTCCACGACGAGGGTCTGCCCGGTGATCCAGTCGGACTGCTCGGAGGTGAGGAACGCCACCGCTCCCCCGATGTCGGAGGGCACGCCGAGCCGGCCGAGCGGGTAGGCGGCGGCGACCTCCGCCTCCCGGCCCTCGTACAGGGCCTTGGCGAACCCGGTCTTGACGACGGCCGGGGCGATGGCGTTGACCCGCACTCGGGGCGCGAACTCGTGCGCCAGCTGCTGGGTGAGGTTGATCATCGCGGCCTTGCTGACGCCGTAGGCCCCTATGAACGGGGAGGGCGCGAGACCGGCCACCGAGGCGATGTTGACGATCGCTCCACCGTTGTCCTGCTGCCAGGCGTACCAGGTCTTCTGGGCGAGGCCGAGCGCCGAGATCACGTTGGTCTCGAACACCTTGCGCGCGACGTCGAGGTCGAGGTCGGCCATCGGTCCGAACACCGGGTTGGTGCCGGCGTTGTTGACCAGGAAGTCGACGCGGCCGAAGGCATCCATGGTGCGCTCCACGGCCTCGGCCTGGTGGGCCAGGTCGTGGGCCTTGCCCGCGACGGCGACGACCCGGTCGGAACCGAGCCTCTCGACGGCCTCCTTGAGGGCGTCCTCGCCCCGGCCGGTGATGCAGACACGGTCGCCGCGCGCGACCAGCGCCTCGGCGACGCCGTAGCCGATGCCCCGGCTGGCGCCCGTGACGAGGGCGACCTTGCCGGACGGCTCCGGGAGTTCAGTCATGTCCGTGTTCCTCAGCGTTCCTCATGGTCCCTAGTCGAGCGGTCCGCCGGCCACGTACAGCACCTGGCCGGAGACGAAGCCGGCCGCCTCGCCGGTGAAGAAGGCGATGGCGTTGGCGATGTCCTCGGGTTCGCCGACCCGCTGCACCGGGATCTCGGCGGCGGCGGCCGCCTTGAACTCCTCGAAGCCCATCTTGACGCGCTCGGCGGTGGCCTTGGTCATCTCGGTGGCGATGAAGCCGGGGGCGACGGCGTTGGTGGTGACGCCGAACCTGCCGAGTTCGATGGCGAGGGTCTTGGTGAAGCCCTGCAGGCCGGCCTTGGCGGCCGAGTAGTTGACCTGGCCGCGGTTGCCCAGCGCCGAGGACGAGGAGAGGTTGACGATCCGGCCCCAGCCCGCGGCCACCATGTGCCTCTGGACGGCCCTGGTCATCAGGAACGAGCCGCGCAGATGCACGTTCATGACGGTGTCCCAGTCGGCCGCCGTCATCTTGAACAGCAGGTTGTCGCGGAGCACTCCGGCGTTGTTGACGAGGATCGTCGGGGCGCCGAGTTCCTCGGCGACACGCGCGACGGCGGCCTCGACCTGCGCCTCGTCCGAGACGTCGGCACCGACCGCGACGGCCCTGCCGCCGGCGGCGGTGATCTTCTCCACGGTGTCCTTGCAGGCGGCCTCGTCGAGGTCGATCACCGCGACCGCGCGGCCCTCGGCGGCCAGCCGTACGGCGGTGGCGGCGCCGATGCCGCGCGCACCTCCGGTGACCACGGCGACCCGCTGCTCAGTGGTGGACATTGCTGGTTCTCCTCGCCCTAGAGACATCCTGGTCGGCAGAGCCGGTCGGCGGCTCCCACGGTTCGCCCGCCCCGACGATGAGCGACCGCTTAGTACCCTTGGTGGACGTGACGCTAGAAGCCCTGGCACCCGGTGTCAACGGCACACCCGGCGCATGTGATCCATTACCTCACCAGGAGGTCCAGCAATCGCTCCGCCTCGGCCGCCGGATCCGTGGTGAGCCCGGTGTGCACGGGACCGGGCTGCACGACCGTCGAGCGGGGCGCGATCAGCCAGCGGAAGCGCCGCCCGGCGTCGTCCCCGGCCGCCTGCCCGGCCGCCTCGCCGCCGGCACACACCCCTTCGATCGCACGGAGCGCCGCCCGTACGCCGTCCGTGTCCGCGGCCGGGTCGAGTGCCAGCAGCCTGGCCTCGTCCAGGTGGATGCGGGCACCCACATAGGCCCGGGCCCGGCAGTACACGACGACGCCCGCGTTGATGCACTCACCGCGCTCGACGCGGGGCACGACCCGCAGCACGGCGTACTCGAAGATGTCACGGCCGCCGCCCTGGCCCGGCCTGATGATGTGCCGCTCGGTCACGTGGCCCCCTCGATGCCGGTGATGCGCTGGTGGATGACGGCGGCCCGGGCGAGGAGTGGCCGTGCGTAGGCGCGCCGGAGGTCGTCCGGCCGGTCGAAGCCGGGCTCGTCGGCGAGCCAGGTGTCGGGGATCTCGGCGGTCACCTCGGCGAGCAGGTCCGCGGTGACCAGGGGGGCCAACTCGGCGGCGGCCGCCTCGACGTCCGGCGCGAACCGGGCCAGGGCATGGTCCGAGGCATCGTACGGGCGGGCGGCGGAGGACTCGGCGCCCGGCCAGTTGTGGTGCCAGATCAGGGTGGCGCCGTGGTCGATGAGCCACAGGTCGCCGCGGTGCATCAGCAGGTTGGGGTTGCGCCAGGAGCGGTCGACGTTGTTCACCAGCGCGTCGAACCAGACGATCCGGCCGGCCTCCTCGGGGTCCACCACGAAGGCCAGTGGGTCGAAGCCGAGCGCACCGGAGAGGAAGCCCATCCCGAGGTTGGTGCCGCCGCTGGATCTGAGGAGTTCCTGCACCTCCCGATCGGGCTCGCCGAGCCCCAGCACCGGGTCGAGCGCGATCGTCACGAGCGGGGGCACCCGAAGGCCCAGCCGGCGCGCCAGTTCCCCGCAGACGACCTCGGCCACCAGGGTCTTGCGACCCTGTCCCGCCCCGGTGAACTTCATGACGTATGTATGGAGGTCGTCACCCTCGACGAGCCCCGGCAGCGAACCGCCCTCACGCAGCGGCGTGATGTAGCGGGTTGCGGTCACCTCAGACAGCATTTCCCCAGGTTACACGGCATCTTGACCTTCCAATCGGCGAACAGCCCTCGAACGCCTGCCCCCCAGGAAACCGGTCACGATCAGCCCTGGGGAGAATCTGGGGAGTTTCCGCCCGCATCCCGATCTCCCCGCTTCCCGAGCAGCCCGTCGATGGCAGTGCGCCCCCTCCTGCCGGCCTCGGGCATGAAGTGAGCGTAGTAATCGAGCGTGATGCTCGGTGACGAGCGCCCGAGCCACCGTGCCAACGTGACGACGGACTCTCCCGCCTCCAGCATGATCGAGGCACAGGTGTGCCGCAGCACATGGAAGCCGTCCCTCGGTGCGGCCGCCCGCTGCCACTCCTTTGCTCCCTGTGACGGGGGGAATGACACCAGCCTTGGCCAACGCGGGCTTCCGGGTATAGGTGTTCCACGTGTTCACCGCAGTGGCATTGCCATACCGCGTGGTGAGCCGAAGAGGGTACTTCTTCGTCCATCTGTCCGTTCCCGGCTTCTCCCAGGGGAAGCTCGACTTCGACCGGCGGGAACCCTTCGACATGCCGATTCAAGTCCTCGGCCACCATCGAGGGCACATCGACGCTACGGGTCTTCGCCCCTTTCGGCAGGGCGAAGTACAGCTTCCCGTTGACCGCATGCACGTGGCGGCGGATATGGAGCACACCCCCGGCGTAGTCGATGTCCGCCGGACTCAGCCCGAACACCTCGCCCTGGCGAAGCCGCACCCCAGGCCGAGCGCAACGGCGATCCGGTTCCGAAAGCCGATCACGTCGCGGACTTCGAGCGCCGTCTCCAGCGGCCACGCCTCACGGCGCTCCCCCGGCGCCTTGGGCCACCTCACGGACTTCGCATGCATGGGATTTCTGACGAGCCGTCTGTCGTCAATGGCCCGCCTCCAGGATCCTGGACAGCTCGGACAAGATCCCACGCCGGTAGTCGACCGAGGAGACGGTGGCGCGCCGCATCACACAGCGGGCCGAACCAGTCAATGGCCCGCAGAATCGCCTGTTTGGCCAACCGGCGTTCTCGTGCTAAAAGGTCGACGCACACACGCCCACAGCATCGCGGGCTGAGATGCACAAGGAATGACAGCCATTGAGGTTTTCTCAACGGTGATCACTTCCAGATTCCGTTGAGGACGAGGGCGGCCCGGGCGATGTCGCCGATCCGACTGGGGCTGAGCGTGACGTA
>NZ_JBSGBN010000242.1:0-5723 GCF_053601275.1 Streptomyces sp. NPDC004752
ACCAGGGCCTTCTCCGGCGGGTCGAGGTAGAGGCCGACGATGTCGCGGACCTTGTCGACGAACTGCGGGTCGTTGGACAGCTTGAAGCTGTCCACTTGGTGCGGCCTCATGCCGAACGTCCGCCAGATCTCCGCCCCACGGTGGACTTCGACAAGCCGCTCTCGGCCGCCATGGAGGATCGCGACCAGCGTGTGGCGGTGCGCTCCAGGGTAGCCACGACGAGTGCCTCGACCTCCTCGTCGGAGATCTTGCGCGGGGCGCCGACGCGGCTCGTCCGCCAGGCCGTCCAGGCGCGACTCCAGGAACCGGCGGCGCCACTTTCCCACCGTCTGCGGCCAGACGCCCAGTTCGGCGGCCACCTGCTGGTTCGACTTCCCCTCCGCACAGCCCAGCACGATCCGGCACCGCTGGGCCAGAGCCTGAGCCGAGGTCGCCCGCCGCGACCGACGCACCAGCGTCTCGCGCTCGTCGTCGGTCAACGTCACCTCGGCCACCGGCCGTCCCATGCGCGCCATGCGAGCACGGCCACACATATTCAACGAACTTCAGGCGCAGGACACCAGCCGTGATCACCAAGCACGGTCTGCCCGGGCGAGAGGCCCCGCGCCGAGGGCCTCTCGGCCTGCGGCGGCGGCATCACACGGGGGCGGTCTCCGGCGCTTTCTGGTCTCGCTGGTAGGCGGTGATCAGGAAGAGCCAGATCTCGCTGACGGTCGGGAAGCAGGCGATCGCGTGCCTGAGCCGCTTGAGCGGGACCTCGCCGGCGACCGCGATGGTGGCCGAGTGCAGGAGCTCACTGACGCCCGGGCCGACGAAGGTCACTCCGAGCAGAATCTCCCGGTCGACGTCGACGACCAGCCGGGCGTGGCCGTGGTAGCCGTCGGCGTAGAGGTTGGCGCCCTGGGCAGCGTTGAAGTCGAGGTCGACGGTCCTGATCCGGTGGCCTGCCTGCTCAGCCTGCTCGGCGGTCAGGCCCACCGCGGCCGCTTCGGGGTCGGTGAAGAACACCTGGGGTACGGCGTGCTGGTCGGCGGTGGTGGCGTGGTCGCCCCAAGGGGCGTCGTCCAGCGGTCGGCCTGCGGCGCGGGCGGCGATCGCGTCACCTGCGGTCCGCCCCTGGTACTTGCCCTGATGGGTGAGCAGGGCGCGGTGGTTGACGTCCCCGAGCGCGTAGAGCCAGTCGCCGTCGACACCGTTGACCAGGCAGGTGGTGTCCACGTCCAGCCAGGAGCCGGGAGTGAGTCCAATGGTGTCCAGGCCGATGTCGCTGGTGGCGGGTGTGCGGCCGGTGGCGAACAGCACCTCATCGGCCATCAGCTCGCTGCCGCCGTCGAGGGTGAGGGTGACCGATCCCTCGGGGTCCGGGCGGCGCACAGCGCTCACCTGTACGCCGGTCCGTACATCCACGCCCGACTCGCTCAGTCCCTGGGCGACCAGCTCACCGGCAAAGGGCTCCAAGCGGGGGATCAAGCGGCGCCGGGCGAGCAGCGTGACCTGGGAGCCAAGGCCCTGCCAGAGGGTGGCCATCTCGACGCCGACTCCGCCGCCGCCGACGACGGCGAGCCGGGCGGGCACGGTGCTGGAGTCGGTGCCGTGCCGGTTGGTCCAGGGCCGGGCCTCTTCGATGCCCGGGATGTCGGGGAGATTCGGACGGCTGCCGGTGGCGATGGCCACCGCGTGCCGGGCGGTAAGGGCCTGCCGTGGGAGCTCCGAGGGCGAAGGTGGTGTAACGCAGCGCGGCCAGCACCGGCGCCTGGACGTGGTCGGTCTCCCATACCTGGTTACGCCAGCCCCGCGGCCGGGCCAGGAACACATCATGCTTGCGCGCCACCCGCTCGCCATCCGCAAGCCCGGCCCGCTCCCCCCGCGTCAGATCACGGCGGATCGCCCGATGCCGCCGGGTCCCTCTGTCTCTCTTCGGGCCTTGCGCCGGTCATTGAGAAGTGAAAAGACAACGGCGGCGAAATAGAGCCCCCAGATCGGTGCGGCCAGCGCCAGCATGCTCAGCGGGTCCGTGCTCGGCGTCGCCACAGCCGAAAAGACCGAGATCCCCACGATCGTGCCGCGCCACCGGCCGAGCATCCGCCGGCCGGACAGCACTCCGGTGAGGTTCAGCATCACCAGCAGCAGCGGCATCTCGAAGGAGAGACCGAAGACGACCACCATACGGGTGACGAGGTCGAGCAGATCGTCCAACGGCAACAGGTTGTCCACCCCGTGCGGGGTGAAGTCGATCAACACTTTCGCGGTCGTGGGCAACACCTTGTAGGCGACCAAGGCGCCGCCGAAGAACAGCGGGACGCCCGCGCCGACGAACGCGTAGGCGTATTTCCGCTCGTGCTTGTGCAGGCCGGGGGCAACGAACGCCCACAGCTGGTACAGCCATACCGGCGAGGCCAGCACGACGCCGGCCATCAGGGACACCTTCAGCGCCAGCGTGAAGGGCGCGAGCAGACCGTTGATCGTGATTCGCGCGCAGGTGGTGTCCGCGGTCTGCTTGGCCAGATCGGCGAAGGACGTCGGGCAGCCGACCGACTCCAGCACCGGCCTCGTGCAGAAGTCGATGATGCCCTTGTAGTGGAAAGCCGCGGCAATCGTGACGGCCAGGATGGCAAGGACGGCCCTGGCGAGCCGGTTGCGGAGCTCACGAAGGTGCTCCGCGAGCGGCATCCGCCCCTCGGGATCCTTCTCCTTGTTGCGGGCCGACTGGGGCATCCCACGTCCTCATTTCGTGCGGCAGACCGGGGACCACCGGCCCTGCGTCAGTACTTGGTCCTCTCCGTCACCCGGTGGGGTGCGAGCCATGGCGGCGATTGCGGCCGGTGACGCGTCCAGGAGGCGGTTGGTCCGGGTCGGCGCCACTTACCGCGAGCTGATCTGCCCTGCCCAGCCCGAGGGTGGGCGGCTCACGAAGGTCCTCGGACCGTCCGCTGTTACGCGCCGCGCCCGGGCCGGGAAACAGCGCTGCTCCGGCCAACCGGGCTCAGTCTCGGTGGCTGGTCGTGCTGTCCGTGGGCGTGGTGCGGGCGGTGGCGGTGTCTGCGGGAGCGCCCGGGATCGTCCGCGGTCCCGGTGCAGGCCCGGGCTCGGGGCGTGGCTCGTTCGAGGCGCCGTCGTCCTTCATGGCCCTGGTCTCGCTTTTGAGGATCCGCATGGACTTGCCCAGCGCCCGGGCCGTGTCGGGCAGTTTCTTCGAGCCGAAGATCAAAATCACCACCGCGACCAGGATCAGCAAGTGCCAGGGTTCCAGCGCATTGCGGAACATCGTCACACCACCTCTTCGAACGCGTCGGCCCACATACCTGCATCGGCGATCCGGACCGCTTGTTCCTGCGCGGCAGCGAGGGGAGCGGGAGCGCCCGCGGCGCATCGTGTCGTACCGCCCCAAGCATGCTCCCGTCGCTCTCCGGGCACGCGCGGAACCTCGGTCGTTGCCCAAAGAAGCGTTCCGCCCACGGCTGGGCCGTGCGGAAGGTTGACGCGGCGGGAGGCGCACACCTTTGAGGCACACACCTTTGGCCGCGGACGACGGCCCGCCGACGCCGGCGGGCGCGTCCAGCACGGTTGCCCGTGCGCCGATACGGCGAAGAGTTCCCTTTCCGCGTCCCGGCCGCACTCGGCCGGGACACCACGCTGCTGGACGCGGCCGATGTCCACGAACCGGCAAGGCTCTACACCGACAGGTGGCCGGCACGCGTCGTCGCAGGAGGGGATACGCAGGAGGTGGCCGGGCAGGCCGACGTCCGTGCCCGCGGTCTCGTGCGCGGGCGCCGGGGAGGAGGTTTCCCGGTGCACTTGGCACGGCGGTTGCACCGGTGTCCGCCGTCCGCGCCATCGGGAGGTTCCCGGGGCATCGTCCGGCCAGGCCGCACAAGTGAGTTCATCGCCCGTCGCTGCCGCGACCGCGGGGGGCCCGGCCGGCATCAGGCATACGGCGAGCCGTAGCTCGCCGTCTATGACCTGCATGGCTGCCTGCACCGGCTGCCCGGTCCGAGGAGTGCGCGGGGGCGTTTGGGCTGGATGGGCGCCCAGCCGCTGCCCCTGGGAGCAACCGCGTTCGGGCATCCGGGACAGCTGATGGGTCTCCGCGTAAGGCGACGGTGCGTTCATCGGCTCTTTCTGGCGTGACGGTTCCTGTCGCCGGCCGACGTGATACTCACGCATGGCTGTCGGGCTTGAGGGGGGAGGCGAGCCGAGTTGGCCGGCTACCGCGGGGGCGTGCCGGGTTTCGATCTCCTTGCGATTCATGTGTGTTTCTTCCTTCTTGCCGGGACGGGATCGATTCAGATTCTGGGGCGCCCGGCAGCCGTCCAGGCGGCGTACTCCTGGCGGACGTAGCGGCGACAGCCGGGGCCGGGCGTGATCATGTCGGGTCGGTACGGACCGGCCACCAGGTCGGGACGGCGGCGGTCGTGCCGCAGGAGTTGTTCGGCGGTTTGTGCGGCCGCGCCGACTGTGCCGGGGCCAGGGCTTTCCAGGGCCATACGGTCCATGAGGGCTGCCCGGCGCAGCAGCCAGGCGCGTTCGGCGACCGCGGCGTCGACCGGCGCCACGGTGACGGTCCTGGCCTGGCGGCCGTCGCGCTCGGCTCCGAGGGCAAGCAACTGGTGCATTTCGCGGCGCAGGTCGGGCGCGTTCGCATACGCCTCGTGCGGGGGCGGGGCGCCGACGTCCTCGCCGGAGTTCAGGGGGATGTCCTGCGGCTTACGGACCGGGGCTGGACAGACATCGACGGGGCACGGCTTGTGGGTCGCGAGCGCCCACTCGCGGGGGTCGTCGGGTGATCCTGCGCCGGGGCGGGCGCCGGTGGCCGGCAGCCGACGCATTGCCGCGGTGCCGGGCCCGGCCGGGGGTGGCGGCTCGCACGGAAATCCGGGGCCGGTCATGCCGAGCACCTCATGCAGGCGCGGACTTCGCGGCCGCTGCGCGTCTGGTGGACCTCGGTCGACTGCGCGAGGTACTGGACGATGCCGGTGCCGCGGCCGTGCTCGTCCGGGGCGATGTCGGGGCGACGGCGCTCCACGGCCGTTCCGGAGTCACTGACCACAATGTTCAGGGTGCCGTGGTCGAGGACGAGCCGCAGGGTCATGTGCTCGCGGCCGTACTGGGCGGCGTTGGCTGCGAGTTCGTCGACGATGAGAACGGCGGACTCACGCTCGCTCTTGGGAACATGCCAGGTCTCCAGCAGATCGGCCGTGAGGTGACGAGCGGCGGAGACGTGCGCCTCCTGCGCGGGCAGGGCGAGCAGTGCCTCGTGTCGGCAACGCCGGGAGGCCGGTGGACTCGGGCGGGGGGAATCGGTTACGAACATGGTCTTCTGACTCTTCTGTGCATGTGTGGAGACCGGAACGTGGAGACTGCCAACGCTTCGACGGACGGTCGGTCGGCCGGCTCCTGCATCGGAGCGTTCATTCAATTCCACGGACGGCGCATGCCGAACGGTTCGAGCAATTCGCGCCTTTTGCTCCGCTCTTGTTGGTCAGGTAGAGACTGGGAAGCGTGCAGGCCCCGGCCGCGCACTTGCGCGTCAAGTCGGCCAAGGACTGGCCTTCTTCGCGGGAATCGACGGCGAGGGCGACCGGTCCCACTGGTTCGGCAACCGCGGAAGGGGAGCGGGCCGAATTCCCGTGAACGACCGTGGTCCGGTGCCGCCGGGAGTGCGGCCCCCCCCCCCGCGGGGGGGCCCCCCGCGCAGAAACGCGCGGCTCCGGTCCAGCCTATTT
>NZ_JBSGBN010000243.1:0-5575 GCF_053601275.1 Streptomyces sp. NPDC004752
GCGCCGTTCGCGGGTGCGCCGTTCGCGGGTGCGCCGTTCGCGGGTGCGCCGTTCGCGGGTGCGCCGTTCGCGGGTGCGCCGTTGACGGGCACGGAAAGTGCCGCGTCGAACAGTGCCGTCCCCACGCGCGGTGTCAGCGGTCGGAAGCCGTCCTGGACCAGTCGCACCCGACTGGCCTCGTCCAGGCCCGCGTTGATTCCACCGGGTCCTTCGGGTCCTTCGGGGAGGTCCCACAGCCCCCAGGCCAGTGAGGTGGCGGGCAGGCCGAGCGCCGCCCGGTGGGCGGCCAGCGCGTCGAGGTGGGCGTTCGCCGCCGCGTAGTTCGCCCGGCCGGCACCGCCGAGGGCACCCGCCGAGTCGGAGAAGAGCACGAAGGCCGCCATGCCGGCCATGTCCCGGGTGAGTTCGTGCAGGTGCCATGCTCCGTCCGCCTTGGGACGCAGTACGGAGCCGAGCCGGGCGGAGTCCAGCGCCGGGACGACGCCGTTGTCGACGGTGCCCGCCGCGTGGAGGACCGCGGTGAGCGGGTTCTCGGCCGGTATCGCGTCGAGGACGGCCGCGAGCGCTTCGCGGTCCGCGACATCGCACGCGGCGAAGGTCGCCTGGGCGCCGAGCGCGGCCAGCTCGGCCGCCAGTTCCTCGGCACCGTCGGCCTCCCGGCCCCTGCGGCCGACGAGCAGCAGATGCCGTACGCCGTACCGGGATGCCAGGTGCCGGGCGAAGAGGCCACCCAGCGCACCGGTGCCGCCCGTGATGAGCACGGTGCCCTCGGGGTCGAAGCTCCGGGCGCGTACGCCTTCGAGCGCGGCCCGGCCGAGGCGGGGCGCCAGCAGCCGTCCGTCGCGGACCGCTGTTTCGGGCTCGCCCGAGGCGAGGGCCGCGGCGAGGGTGGTGAGTGGGGTGTCGAGCCGAGTTCCGACGGCCTCGGTGCCGAAGGGCTCGGTGCCGGTGGCCTCGGTGCCAACGGCCTCGGTGCCAACGGCCTCGGTGCCGACGGCCTCGGTGCCGGTGGGTCCCGTGGCGGTGGGCTCGGTGCCGACCGGCTCGATGTCGACGAGGACCAGTCCGGCCGGGTGCTCCACCTGGGCGGAGCGCAGCAGCCCCCGCACCGTCGCGGCCTCCAGGTCGACGAAGTCCTGCGCGCCCACCGCCGCGCCACCGGTGGTGACCACGACGAGCGGCGTTTCGCCGAGCCGCTCGTCGGCGAGCCAGCCCTGGACGAGTGCCAGCGCACGATGGGTCGCCGCGCGGAGCGCCGTCCCGCTCACGGCCGCACCCGATGGCCAGTACGTGAGTACGGCGTCGAGCGGCACGCCGGCGTCGACAGCCTTGCCGACCGCCGCCACGTCCTCATAACGCACCAGGTCGTGGGCGGCGTCGGGCCCCATACCGGTGTCGGCCCCGAGCAGGGCCCAGTGGAACTCGTCGGACGCATGCGGAACGGCGACGGTGACCGGTGTCCATTCGACGCGGAACAGCGCGTCGCCGTACACACCCGAGGCGGCCGTGAACTCCTCCTCGGCGATCTCCCGGTAGCGGACGCTGTCGATCGTCGCGAGCACCTCGCCGTGCTCATCGATCAGTTGGACAGCAACAGTGTTCTCTCCCGTCTCGGTCAGGCGCGCCCGAGCCGACTCCGTAACAGCGGAGTGAACCCGTACGCCGTGCCACTCGGCAGGCACGAGCACGGTCCCTTCCCCCGCCGTGAACGGGTGGTCCAGGAGCGCGGTATCCAGCACCGCCGGGTCCAGTGCAGGGGTCCCGCCGTCACCGGCTTCGAGGTGCCCTTCCGCGTGCAGGGTCCAGGGGGCATCGGCCGCGTCGGGCCGGGCGTACACGGCGATCGTCCGCCGGTTGGCGCCGTCCGGCTGCGGAGCGCCCACCCTGACCTGGAGCCGTACAACCGCCTCGGCCGGCAGGACGAGCGGCGTACGGAGCAGGAGTTCGCCCACGGCGGACGCCCCCACCTCGTCGCCCGCGCGCGCCGCCAGCTCCACCAAGGCACCGGCCGACAGCACAGGACTGCCGAAGACGGTGTGATCCGCGAGCCACGGCTGATTCCGCACCGAAATCCTGCTGGTGAACAGCGCCTCGTCGGCCCCGGCGAGGTCGAGCGCGGCACCCAGCAATGGGTGACCGGTCGGGCTCGTGCCTGCTCCCGGGGCCTCATCGTCGGCCATGCCGGCATCGAGCCAGTAACGCTCCCGCTGGAAGGCGTATGTGGGCAGGTCGACACGACGGGCCTCGCTGCCCGCGAAGAAGGCGCGCCAGTCCACCGGAACACCCACCGCGTACAACTGCGCGAGCCCCGCAACGAGCGTGCCGGTCTCCGACCGGTCGCGTCGCAGCAGGGGCAACGCCAGGTGCTCGCCCTGCTCACCGTCGAGCGTGTTCTCGACGAGCGCGGTCAGTACGCCGTCGGGGCCGAGCTCGACGAAGTTCGTCACGCCTTCGCGGGCCAGGGTCCGTACGCCGTCGGCGAAGCGGACCGCCTCGCGGACGTGCCGAGCCCAGTAGTCGGCGGAGCCGAGCAGGGCGGCGTCGGCGAGTTCACCGGTGACGTTCGAGACGACCGGGATCCGGGGGGTGTGGTAGGTCAGTCCGGCGGCGATCTCCCGGAACTCCTCCAACATCCCGTCCATACGGGGCGAATGAAACGCATGCGACACCGTCAGACGACGAGTCCTGCACCCCAGCAACTCCAACTGCTCAACCACGGAGACGACCGCATCCTCATCACCGGACACCACCGTCGCCCGAGGCCCGTTCACCGCAGCGATCGCCACCCGACCATCCGAAAGCAGCGGCAGAACCTCCGCCTCGGCCGCCTGCACCGCCACCATCGCCCCACCAGCCGGCAACGCCTGCATCAACCGCGCCCGCGCCACCACCAACACCGCAGCATCCCCCAGCGACAACACACCAGCCACATGAGCCGCCACCAACTCACCGACCGAATGCCCAGCCACAAAATCCGGCCGCACACCCCACGACTCCACCAACCGGAACAACGCCACCTCAACCGCAAACAACGCCGGCTGCGTCAACGCCGTCCGATCCAACAACTCCGAATCAACAGACCCGAACACAACCTCCTTCAACGACCGCCCCAACTCCCCATCCAGAACACCACACACCTCATCAAACACACGCGCAAACTCCGGCACCCGCTCATACAACTCACGCCCCATACCCAGGCGCTGACTCCCCTGCCCCGTAAACACAAACGCGGTCCTGCCCTGCGTACGCGTGCCGCGGACCACTCCGAGTGCCGAGCTTCCGTTGGCCAGCGAACCGAGACCGGCGAGGAGTTGGGCCCGGGACGTGCCGACGACGACGGCGCGGTGTTCCAGTGCGGCGCGGCCGGTGGCCAGCGTGTATGCCACGTCCAGGGCGTTCGGGCCGTCGGCACCCGAGACGGACACGAGCAGTCGCTGCGCCTGAGCCGTCACGGCATCGACGGAGGTACCCGACACCACCCAGGGGAGGGTGGGGAGTTCGATCCCATCGCCTGCCCGGTCCTCGTCCGCAGGCTCGCTCGGCTGCTCGATGATGATGTGCGCGTTGGTGCCGCTGATGCCGAAGGAGGAGATACCGGCGCGGCGGGGATGGTCGGTCTGCGGCCAGTCACGGGCTTTTGTGAGCAGGGACACCGCTCCCGCTTCCCAGTCCACATGCTGGGTGGGTTCGTCGACATGCAGGGTCCTGGGCAGAACACCATGCCGCATGGCCTCGATCATCTTGATCACACCACCGACACCCGCAGCAGCCTGAGCATGACCGATGTTCGACTTCAACGACCCCAGCCACAGCGGCCGGTCCTCCGGACGCCCCTGACCATAAGTAGCAAGCAACGCCTGCGCCTCGATCGGGTCTCCGAGCGTCGTACCGGTACCGTGCGCCTCGACCGCATCCACGTCCACAGCCGACAAACCGGCATTGGCCAACGCCTGGCGGATCACCCGCTCCTGCGAAGGACCGTTGGGCGCAGTGAGGCCGTTGGACGCACCGTCCTGATTGACCGCACTGCCCCGCAGGACCGCCAGCACCCGATGACCGTTACGCCGAGCATCGGACAACCGCTCCACCAACAGCAGACCCACACCCTCCGACCAGCCCGTACCATCCGCAGCCGCGGCGAAGGGCTTGCAGCGACCGTCGGCCGAGAGCCCGCGCTGGCGCGAGAACTCGACGAAAGTCTGCGGAGTGGACATCACGGTGACGCCTCCGGCCAGCGCCATGTCGCACTCCCCCTGACGCAGTGCGTTGGCCGCCAGATGCAGCGCGACCAGGGAGGACGAACACGCGGTGTCCACCGTCACCGCCGGACCCTCAAGGCCATAGGTGTACGCGACACGGCCGGAGGCGATGCTTCCCGCGTTGCCGCCGGCCAGATAGCCCTCCAGATCCTTCGGCACGCTGCGCAGGCGGGAGCCATAGTCGTGGTACATCACTCCCGCGAAGACGCCGGTACGGCTGCCTCGCAGCGTCTCGGGGTCGACCCCGGCACTCTCGAACGTCTCCCATGCGGTCCGCAGGAGAAGCCGCTGTTGGGGGTCGGTGGCGAGCGCCTCGCGCGGCGACATGCCGAAGAATTCCGGGTCGAACTCGTCGGCGTCGTAAAGGAATCCACCATGACGGGTGTAGGACGTGCCCGACATGGAGGGGTCGGGGTCGTACAGCCCGTCGAGGTCCCAGCCTCGATTGACCGGGAACTCCCCGACCGCGTCCACACCATCCGACATCAGCCGCCACAACTCCTCGGGCGAACTCACACCGCCCGGGAAACGGCAGGCCATGCCCACGATCGCGATCGGCTCGTCCGTCGCGACCGTCGAGGTCGTGGGGGCAGGCGAGTCGGCCGGTCGGCCGGAGATCTGCGCGCTCAGATACGCGGTGAGGGCGTCGGGGGACGGGTGGTCGAAGACCAGGGTGGTGGGCAGCCGCAGTCCGGTCGCCGCATTGAGCTGGTTGCGGAGTTCGACCGAGGTAAGGGAGTCGAAGCCCATGTCCTGGAAGGCCCGGTCCCCCGCGATGCCGCTCGCGTCGGCGTGTCCCAGCACTTCGGCGACATGCGTCCGTACGAGATCGCTGAGCGCTCGCTCGCGGTCCGCCGGGGCGAGTTCGGCCAGCCGGTCGGAGACCCCGGCGCGTGACCCGGCATTGTCGGCACGACGCCGAACCGCGGGAACCAGGCCGCGCAGCATGGGGGGTGTGGTGTCGGGGTGCTGGTTGCGCAGGGCGCTCGTGTCGAGTCCGGTGACGGCCAGCACCGCCTCGCCCGTGGTGTGGGCCGCGTCGAACCAGGCCATCGCGTCCGCGGAAGAGATCGGCGCGAGCCCCATACGAGCCATGCGCTTCAGGTCCACCTCGGCCAGATGCCCGGTCAGCGAACTCGACTCCTGCCACAGACCCCAGGCCAACGACACCGCCGGCAGCCCGTTCGCCCGACGATGCGCCGCCAGCGCATCGAGATACGCATTACCCGCCGCATAGTTCGCCTGACCCGCCGTCCCCAACAGACCCGCCAAAGACGAATACAGCACGAACGCCGACAGACCCAGATCAACGGTCA
>NZ_JBSGBN010000244.1:0-5525 GCF_053601275.1 Streptomyces sp. NPDC004752
AGCACCGGGCACCCCTGGTGCGCAGCCCCCCGCACCCAACGCGCCCGGCGGCTACGGCTTCCCGACCCCCGTCCCACCGCCGGGCGGTGCCCCCGTCCCGGGCCCCGGAGCGCCCGCGGGCTACGGCTTCCCACAGCCCGGAGCCCCGGCCCCGCAGGCGCCGAACGGTCCGGCGGCCACCCCTCCGGAACCGACCGGGCAGCCGCCGGCCGGGCAACCGCCGACCGGGCAGCCCGCCGGTGGTGGCTTCCCGCAGCCGCCGGTCGCCCCCAACCCGCCTGCCCAGCCCGGCGGTTACGGCTTCCCGCAGCCACCGGCCCAACCGGGGCAGCCTGCCCCACAGGCCGGCGTGCCGCAGCAGCCCCCTGTCCAGACGCAGCAGGCCATGCCCCCGCAGGCTCCGCAGCAGCCCGTAGATCCCCGGGCGGGTGCCGCCTGGCCGCAGCCGGTCCAGCACGATCAGCGGCAGCCGACCAACCCCGGTGCCGCGCCGCTCGGTTACACCGCGGCGGTGGAGCTGTCCTCCGACCGGCTGCTCAACAACAAGAGGCAGAAGGCGAAGAGCGGCCGGACGGCCGCCCCGCCCTCCCGGTTCAGGATCGGCGGGAAGAAGGAGGAGGCGGAGCGGCAGCGGAAGCTGCAGCTGATCCGCACCCCGGTGCTGTCCTGCTACCGGATCGCGGTGATCAGTCTCAAGGGCGGCGTGGGCAAGACGACCACGACCACCGCGCTCGGTGCCACGCTCGCCAGCGAGCGGCAGGACAAGATCCTCGCCATCGACGCGAACCCGGACGCCGGTACGCTCGGCCGCCGGGTGCGCCGCGAGACCGGGGCGACCATCCGCGACCTCGTCCAGGCGATCCCGTACCTCAACTCGTACATGGACATCCGGCGCTTCACCTCGCAGGCGCCGTCCGGCCTGGAGATCATCGCCAACGACGTCGACCCGGCCGTGTCCACGACCTTCAACGACGAGGACTACCGGCGCGCGATCGACGTGCTCGGCCGACAGTACCCGGTCATCCTCACCGACTCGGGCACCGGTCTGCTGTACAGCGCGATGCGCGGGGTACTCGACCTCGCCGACCAGCTCATCATCATCTCGACGCCGTCCGTGGACGGTGCGAGCAGCGCCAGCACCACGCTGGACTGGCTGTCCGCGCACGGGTACGCCGATCTGGTCGCGCGGTCCATCACCGTGATCTCCGGGGTACGCGAGACCGGAAAGATGATCAAAGTCGAGGACATCGTGGCGCACTTCGAAACCCGGTGCCGAGGCGTGATCGTGGTGCCCTTCGACGAGCATCTGTCCGCCGGTGCCGAGGTCGACCTCGACATGATGCGGCCGAAGGTGCGCGAGGCATACTTCAACCTCGCCGCCATGGTCGCCGAGGACTTCACCCGGCACCAGCAGGCGCAGGGGCTGTGGACCAGCGACGGCAACCCGCCGCCGGTGGCCGCCCCGCCGCTGCCGGGCCAGCAGCTTCCCGGCCAGCCGTACCAGCAGGTCCCGGGGCAGCAGCCGTACCCGCAGCCGGGCCAGCCCTACCCCCAGCCCGCGGCCCAGCAACCCGCGGCCCAACCGCCCTATCCGCAGCAGCCGCAGCAGCCGGGGCAACAGCCGTACCCGCAGCCGGGATATCCGCAGCAGGGCCGGCCGCCGACGCAGCCCCCGCAGGGGCCGACCCAGCGGTAAGACGGCGGTACGGCAGGACGAAGGGCGGCCGGTGCGGTGCGGCACCGGCCGCCCTTCGGCGTCGTGGGCGGCGTCGTGGGCGGCGGACTACGCGTCCGCCGCGATCAGCTCCCGGCAGCGCTTCACGTCGTCCGCCATCTGTTCCAGCAGGGCCTCCAGCGAGTCGAACCTCGCCTGCCCGCGCACGTACACCAGGAAGTCCACGGCGACGTGCAGCCCGTACAGATCGAGGCCCACCCGGTCGATGGCGTACGCCTCCACCGTGCGTTCGGTGCCGTCGAACTGCGGGTTGGTGCCGACGGAGATCGCGGCCGGCATGGCCTCGCCCTGGGCGTGCAGATAACCGGCGTACACGCCGTCGGCGGGGATCGCGGTGTGCGGGAGGGTCTCGACGTTGGCGGTCGGGAAGCCGAGATCGCGACCGCGCTGGGCACCGCGGACGACCACGCCCTCGACGCGGTGCGGACGGCCCAGGATCTCCCGGGCGCCCGCGACATCGCCCTCGGCGACCAGGCGCCGGGTGAGCGTCGAGGAGAACGGCTCGCCGGCGCCCGCCGCACCGGTCACATACAGGTCGACGACCTCGACCTCGAAGTCGTAGATCTCGCCCTGTTCGGCGAGGAACTCGACGTTGCCGGCCGCCCGGTGGCCGAAGCGGAAGTTCGGGCCCTCGACGACCGCCCTGGCGTGCAACTTGTCGACCAGGACCTTCACGACGAACTCGGCGGGAGACAGCTTCGAGAACTCCGTGGTGAACGGCAGGATAAGGACCGCGTCCACGCCCAGCTCCGCCATCAACTCGGCGCGGCGGTGGTGCGGGGCGAGCAGCGGGGGGTGGCTGCCCGGGCGGACGACCTCGCTGGGGTGCGGGTCGAAGGTCACCACGACGGACGGGATGCCCAGCTCGCGAGCGCGGTCCACGGCGTGCTTGATGATCAGCTGGTGGCCGCGGTGGACTCCGTCGTAGGAACCGATGGTGACGACGCTGCGCCCCCAGTCCTGGGGGATGTCCTCCAAGCCACGCCAGCGCTGCACAGTGACCGCTCCTCGAACCCGTGTCCGTTTCTACCTGACCGCTTACGCAGGTCTAAGGGTGCCATGCCGGGTGCTCCCGGCCCGCATCGGCATGGGGGCTGTGACCGGGTGCACGTGGGCACCACGCACCCGGGGCGACCCCACGGACCACCGATCGTACGGAACCCGTGTCACGCGGGAACGCGCACGCCCGCCAGGTTGCCCAGCATCCGACGGGTGCTCGGGCCGACCACGGCGGCCCACTCCTCCGGGGTGTCGGTGAGCCAGCGGGCCATCAGCGCGGCGAAGCCCGGCACCTGTCGGCCCAGGTCGACCAGGCCGCGGTCGAAGCGGGTCGCGCCGTCCGGGGTGCGGATGAGCAGCACTCCGGTGCGGTGGACGAGGTCACGGACCCCGGTGTCGCCACTCTGTGCCGCCGCGTGCAGCAGGGCGTGCAGGACATTGGGGGCCTGTTCCTGAGCGAGCAGGAACTCCAGGAGTTCGCGGCGCAGTGGGCGGGAGGCCGGGGTGCCGGGGGCAGCGAGGACGGTGGCGAGGGCCGCCCGGACCGGTTCGGGGCCGTCGCCGAGGAGGGCGGTCACCAAGGGCAGGAGCACGGTCCGGGCGGCCGAGCCGTGGTCGAGCCGGCGGTCGACGTGCTCGGCGAGGTGTGCCGCTGTCTCCGGCCGCAGTTCCACCGCTTCGTGGACGAGCGCGGCGACCCGGCGGGCGAGCCCGGGCGGCGTCTGGTCGGCGAGGGTGCGCAGGGCCTCGCGCGGGTCCGGTCCGGCGCACAGCCGGTCGTGGAAGGCGTCGAGGACCTGGTCCTGGTGGGTGGCCAGGGCCGGGACCAGGGCGGCCGACGGGAACCGCGGGTCGCCGGACGCGAAGTGCCGCAGGGCCGCCGGAAGGTGCCGGGCGCGGGTGTCCGGGTCGTGGACGAGGAGGGCGAGCGCGCCGCCGTGCAGGCCGGTGCCGACAGGGCTGCCGAGCAGGGTGTGGGCGGCCCGGCGGAGCAGTTCGCGGTCGGATTCGGTGCGGGCGTGGGGCGCGGCGCGGAGTCCGTGTGCCACCGCAGCGGCCCGTCGCGCCGGGCGGTCGTCGCGCGCCCAGCGGTCCACCGCCCGGCAGACAGCGGAGGGCTCGTCCTCGGCGAGCGCGGCGAGCAGTTCGTCGGCGCGCCGGTGAGCGCGGTCGGCGAGCACCTCGATGAGGCGGTCCAGGGCGGGGTGCCGGTGTGTGTGCAGCAGTGCCTGGGCGGCCGTGGCCACGGTGGCGCGGGGCAGGGCGGGGATCGGCCGCTCGTCGTCGAACCAGCGCGTCACGAGGACCCGCACGGCAGCGGCGGCGGCACCAGCACCAGCACCAGCACCAGCACCAGCACCAGTGTCGGTGTCGGTGTCGGTGTCGGTGTCGGTGTCGGTGTCGGTGTCGGTGTCGGTGTCGGTGTCGGTGTCGGTGTCGGTGTCGGTGTCGGTGTCGGTGTCGGTGAGGAACCCCGCGACGGCGTCCAGGTAACGGGGGCCGGGGGCATGCGGTTCGTCCGCCAGGACCAGGTCCCGCAGCAGGTCGAGCCGGTCGGCTACGGGCAGCGGCAGGGCGGCCCAGAAGGCGGGGGCGAACTCGCCGGGTACCGGGCGGCCGGCGCGCCGCCAGGTCACGATCCGGTCGGCCAGCGGGCGCAGCACATCCAGGTACGGGGTCGCGTCCGGGACGCCCGCCGGCGCCCCGGCGAGCAGACGGGCGGCCCACCAGGCCCCGGGACCCTGTCCGGTGTCCAGCGCGCTGGTCAACTCAGCCAGGCGGAGGGCGAGTTGACCGGGGCCTTGGTCACGGGCGAGGAGGAGCAGCGCCTGGACGACGGGGCCGACGCGGTGATGCGGGACGGGCAGCGGGTGGGCGGGGGTGCGGGGGCGGCGGACCAGGGCGTGCAGGGCCTCGTCCAGGTCGAGGTGCATGCCCTGGATCCAGTCGGCGAACTCCTCGTGGGCGAAGCGGTAGCCGTCCCCGGCGGGTACCAGGAGTCCCTCGGCGAGGACGGCGGATGCCCAGCCGGTGCCACCGCCGGGGCAAGCCGGGACCGGCCCCCGGGGGAACAGCGCGTCGAAGGCGTCCCGGGTCAGTTCGCCCTGGCCGGGGCCCAAACTGCGCCGGGCCGCCTCGTGGACCCGCCCGGAGACCCGGGCCGCGAGCCGCCGTACGGCCGTGCCGCGCAGGTCGGTCCCGGCGGCCAGGCGCTCCGCGATGCGCAGGCAGATCAGGTCGAGGTGGGCGGAGAACACCTGGTGCCGGTCGAGGGGCGGGGCGGCCGGTGCGGCCTGGAAGGCGGCATGGACCTCGGCGAGCAGGCGCAGGGTGAGGGGGTGGCGGGCGTCGCGGTCGGTGAGGGCACCGTCGCGTACCGCGTACCGGGAGCGGGCGCTGCGGGCCTCGGCGGGCGTGAGGTCGCCGAGCGGCACACAGGGCGGCGGGGCGCCGTCGGCCGGTGTCGGCGAGGCGCCGTCGACCGGTGTCGGCGGGTACAGCGACCCCTGCGGGAACTCCGCCCCGGCGTCCTCCCAGTACTCCTCCCGGCAGGCGACGACGAGCCGCACACCGGTCGCGCGCAGCCAGGCCGCCGTCCGCTCGGTCCACTCGGCGAGCCGGTGGGCGAGGACGGGCGGCATCTCCTCGGGGCCGTCGAGGAGCAGCACGAGGGGGCGGCCGGCCCGCTCGGCGAGGCGGGCCAGGCGTTCAGGGGTGAGGTCGCCCAGGTCTCCTGGGTGGCGGGACCGGGTGGCCGCGACGATGCAACGCCCTGGGCGTCCTGGGCATC
>NZ_JBSGBN010000245.1:0-5435 GCF_053601275.1 Streptomyces sp. NPDC004752
GGCAACGGAACCGGAACGCGGCGGGAGCGGGGCGCGGGCGAAACGGTGCACCGGCGGTGGCGGTGGCGGCCCGCGGCTACGGCATCAGTCCTCGCCGAGAGACACCTTGCGCGCCCTCTCGCCCATCGGCGCCGCGAGGGACCGGCAGGGGCGGCCGGGCGCGGGAACGCACGGCCGGTGGGGTGGGGACGGTGGCTCGGGGCGGGGTTCGAGCTAGTGCTGCGACCGGAAAGGTTCACCGGCTCGCGACGCCCGGCACGGCACTCCCCCGGCCTTCGGCCGGGAGGTGCCCCCACGCCGCGTTGTCGCATCACCCGAGTACATCCAGTACACGGGCGATGCTCCGCCTTGCGATGCACCGCACCGGACGCCGCGAGCTTTCCGGCAAACCTTCCGGCCACAGCACTTGGTCACAGTTCTGCCAGCAGCGGCAGCAGGTCGGTCGCCGTCGTGATGTCCCCGGTCAGGGGGCGGTC
Organism: Streptomyces sp. NPDC004752; assembly: GCF_053601275.1. Lineage (NCBI taxonomy): Bacteria > Bacillati > Actinomycetota > Actinomycetes > Kitasatosporales > Streptomycetaceae > Streptomyces > Streptomyces sp. NPDC004752. The sequence goes on from NZ_JBSGBN010000245.1 coordinate 477, forward strand.
CTCGGTGTCCGGCGGGAGCACGGCCGCGGCCAGCGCCAGGGCGGGGACGAGCGGGGCCGCCGAGTGCAGGCGCAGCGCCCGTACGGCGGTGACCAGTTCGCAGGCGAGGACGGTGGCATACGCGTCGGCCGCCCGCTCGGTCTGCCGGGCGGCCTGACCGGCGAAGCTGGCGGCCTCCTCCACTCCCTGAGCGAGGACGGCGTGCCCGGCGGAGGCCGGGGCGGCGCACGAACGCAGCTCCGCGAGGGCCGAGTTGGCGGTGTACTCCAGGATCATCGTGCCGGAGCTGCCGACCGGGCCGGTGGCGAGGTAGTCGGTCAGTCCGGTCAGGTCGGCGCGGACGAGCGCGGACAGCCGGGCGACGGACAGCTGGGCCGTCTGCAACAGGGCCAGGTTCAGGCCGTCCAGGGCCAGGCCCAACGGGGCGGCGAAGAAGCCGCCGTGGTGGTAGGCGTGGCCGTCGACGGCGAGCACGGGGTTCTCCGTGCGGGTGTTGATCTCCACCTCGATGATCCGGCGCAGTGCGTCGCCTGCCTCCAGCACCGCACCGTGCACCTGTGGGAAGGCACGGAAGCCGTAGGGGTCCTGGATGCGCCGCCCGGGGGTGACCGGCCGGTCGGGCAGCTCCAGCAGCCGGCGTACCTCGGCGGCGGCGCGGGCCGGTCCGGGGTAGGGGCGCAGGGCGTGCAGCGGGGCGGCATACGCCTGCGGTGACCCGGCGACGGCGACGAGGGAGAGCGCGGCAACGGCGTGCGTGGCCCGCAGCAGGACGTCCACGGCGTGCCCGGCGAGCGCGGCCCGGCCGAGCGTGAGGGCGTTGCTGCTGAGCAGCGCGAGCGCGTCGCCGGGGCGCAGCACGAGGGTCGCGGGCGGCCCGGCCGGCGCGAGGTCCGCCCCGGTTTCCGGCGGCCGGGTGGTGGTGCCGTCCACGGCCGGCGTCCGGGCCGCGTCCGTGGTGGCGGCCAGCCAGGGCCGTTCGCCGATGAGGGTGAGGCCCGTCTGGGCCAGGGCCGCCAGATCGCCGGTGCCCACACCGCCGTAGGCGTGGACCGCCGGGTGGACGCCGACGCGCAGGGCCTCGGTGAGGGCGGTGATCACCGAGGGGTGGATGCCGGAGCCGCCGGCCAGGAGCTGGTTGGTGCGGACCGCGAGCATCGCGCGGACCTGCCGGGCGGGCAGCAGCGGTCCGGCGTCGCCCGCGTGGCTGCGCAGCAGTCGCAGGCCGTGCCCGGCCTCGTCGCCCGCCTCGACCGGCACGGAGCGGTTCGCGCCCACGCCGGTGCCGCGGCCGTAGAGGCGGCCGGTCGCGGCGAGGCGGCCCATGGTGACCCAGGAACGGTGCGCCCGGTCGAGTGCCTCCGGGGGGACGAAGGGGTCGGCGACGGCGTCGGCGAGCCGGACGAGTCCGGGCAGGTCCAGGCCGTGGCCGTCCAGCGCGACGCGGGTGCCCCCGGTGTTCCCGGTGTCTGGGGACACCCGCGTCGCGCCGTCCGTGCTCGCGTCCACGGTGCGGATGTCAGCCGAGGCCGGCGGACTTCAGCCACGCCTTGGCGACGTCCAGCGGGTCCTTGTTCTCCAACTGCACCTGGGTGTCGAGGTCCAGCAGGGTCGCCGTGTCCAGCTTGGCCGAGACCGCGTCGAGCGCGTCGGTGCCCTTCTGGGAGAGCGAGCCCTTGTAGACCAGCGGCTGGACGTTGGCGAACCCGAAGAGGTTCTCCGTGTCCTGGAGGACGACGAACTTCTCCTTGGAGATGGTCGGGTCCGTGGTGAAGATGTCGGCGGCCTGGACGGTGTTCTTCTTCAGCGCGGCCTGGGTGAGCGGGCCGCCCGCGTCCAGCGCCTTGAACGACTTGAACTCCACGCCGTACACGGACTTCAGTCCCTCAAGGCCCTGGTGCCGGGTCTGGAACTCCGGGGAGCCGCCGATGACCAGATCCTTCGCGGCGTCCTTGAGGTCGGCGATGGACGATTTGTCGGTCAGGTTGTACTGCTTCGCGGTGGCCGCGTTGACCGTGACCGAGTCCTTGTCCTGGGCGTCGGCCGGCTTCAGCAGGGTCAGCTTGGAGTCCAGCTTGGCCTCGATGGCCGCCGTGGTCTCCTCGATGGTCTTCGGGGTGGCCTTCGAGTCGAGGTAGGCGAGCAGGGCGCCGTTGTACTCGGGCAGGACCGAGATGGAACCGTTCTTGAGCAGGCCGTACGTCGTTTCACGGCTGCCGATGTTGGGCTTGTAGGTGACCTTGATTCCCTTGGCCTTCAGGGCCTCGCCGTAGATGTCGGCGATCAGGATGCTCTCGGCGAAGTTGTTGGAGCCCACGACGACCGTGTCGCCGCTCGCCTTCTCGCCCTTGAGCGGGTCGTCGGAGGTGTTGTCGGAGGAGGAACAGCCCGCCAGCAGGGCCGTTGCAGCGGCGAGCGCGACGGCCGCCGCGCCTCGGTGTCTGAGGATGAACCTGCTGGTGTGGGTGTTGGAAGTCACGGTTCCCGTTCCGGGTTCGGTTCAGTGGTCGAGTGGTTGGTGGGGTTGGTGGGGTTGGTGAACAACTCTGGGACAGCTCTCCACACGATCCAATCCAGCCCCTTCTCGCCCAGTCAAGTGCCACCGGGTCACCGATTGGCTTCGATCCGTGTTCAGTTGTGCATGAAGAGCGTTCTCTTTGTAACGGATTCTTGATGATAGGTGAGCCGTTCGGTCCTTCGATCAAGCTGTAGTCTCACCGCAGTTGATATCGGGCATGCGGTGCACGGGTTCCGCTTCGGTGTCGTCGCGCAGCACTCCGGGGCAAGGACGCCCCACCATTCGGGGCGAGTGGGCCCCGTACGCCGGGGCGAAGGCGCCCCGCGGAAGACACCCCCCACGAAGGAGGACCGGTGTCCACGAACGAGGTGGACGCGCCCGCCCGGCACGCTTCGCCGACGCGGAGCGGCATCAGGGGCTACGCCGACCGCTGGCCCTTCAGGCGCAAACTCAATCTGCTCGTCGGCGTCCCGCTCGCCGTGGTCGCCGCACTCCTGTCGTACCTGATCACGGATCTGGTCCAGCAGTCGAACACGGCGCAGTCGGCGGCGCAGCTCGTGCGGGACAGCGCACAGGTGGCCCGGCTGGTGGACCGGGTGGAGGCCGAGCACCAGCAGGCGATCCTGCTGTCGGTGCGCTACGAGTCCGGGGTCAGCCGGCCCTCCCCCGGCGACTACCGGACCGCCCAGAACGCCGTGGACACCCAGTTGCAGAAGGTGCTCGACACCTTCGGTGACCGGCTGCCGGAGAGCGAGGCGCAGGCCCTGCGGGAGGTCGAGGGCCTGTCCAGCCTGCGCGACTCGGTCGAGGCGGCCTATCTGCCGGCCGACAACATCGACCCGGCCTACGCCAACGCGGCCCAGGGCCTCATCGACGGACTGGGCCTGGACCGCAACTCCTCGCTCGCCTCCACCTTCACCGGCAGCCTGCTGGACTCGCTGCTGCGCGCGGACGCCGCCCACGGCTCCTTCGAGACCAGCGTGTTCTCGGCCACCACCGGGGACACCAACGCGCTGATCGAGTTCACCAACGCGGTCGGCGCCTACGACCTGTACAAGCACCAGGCCACCCGGTTCGGCCGGTTCGCCACCGAGGCGCAGGCGGAGCAGCTGGCCGGGATGGAGCACACCCCCGCGCAGCGCGCCATCGCCCAGTCGTTCGCCGAGTTGCAGATCGACACCAGCAGACTGGAGTCGGGCAGCCAGGGAGAGATCAGGCAGGCCGTCAAGGACGCGCTGAACTCCTACCCCGACTACCCGGAGCAGGCCGCCGCCCGACTGAAGATCACCACCTCGCTGATCGGCCAGATCGCCGGGCGGGCCGACGACACCTCCCGTTCGGCCCAGTGGAACGCCGGACTGCTGCTCAGCGGAGCGCTGGCCGGCTTCGCCCTCTGGTTCGTCCTCTCCGTGCTGGTCCGCCGCTCGGTGATCCGCCCGGTGCAGGCGCTGACCGGGGTGGCGCAGGAGGTCGCCGAGGTGGCCGGCCGGGAACTCGCCCGGGTGGCCGCCGATGACACCGAGGACGACCGTCCGCCCCGGCTGCGGGACATGCCGGTCACCGCGCGCGACGAGATCGGCGACCTGGCCGAGGCGTTCAACCATGTGCAGACGACCGCCGCCGCGCTGCTGGAGCGGCAGGTGCTCAGCCGCCGCAACACCGCCGAGATGTTCGGCAACGTGGGCCGCCGGGTAAGCAATCTGACCACCCGTCAGCTGGCCCTGATCGACGCGGTGGAGCGCGGCGAGACCGACCCGGCCCTGCTCGAACGCCTCTACTCCATCGACCACATCGCGGTGCGTCTGCGCCGCAACGCCGACAGCCTGATGCTGCTGGCCGGCATCCGCGAGTCGGTGCTGGACGCCGGGCCCACGCCGCTCACCAACGTGGTGCGGGCCTCGCTCGGCCAGATCGAGGGCTATCAGCGGGTACGGCTGTACACCGCCTCGGACTCCATGGTCGAGCCCGACATCCTCGGCGACCTGACCCTCATGGTGGCCGAACTCCTGGAGAACGCGGTGTCGTTCTCGCCGGAGGGCAGCCCCGTCGAGGTGACCGTCCGCAGCGGCGCCGCGGGCGCGCATGTCGTCATCACCGACCATGGCCTCGGCATGAGCGCGGAGCGCCTCGCCGAGGAGAACTCCCGGCTGATCCACCGCGAACGCCTCGATCTCGTGCCGACCAAGGTGCTCGGCCTGTTCGTGGTGGGCACGCTGGCCCGCCGCTGGGAGATCGGGGTCGAGCTGACCCGTACCCCGGGCGGCGGCGTCACCGCCGAAGTGTCGCTGCCGTCCTCGCTGCTGCTCGGCGTGAGCCCGATGCCGGCCGACGGCACGGTCACCGACGGGGCCGCCCCGGTGCCGGTCGAGCGTCCTGCCCAGCGCCCTGCCGAGCGCCCGGTGGGCAGGGCGGCGGACGCGCCCGCGAGCACCGGACCGCACCCG
>NZ_JBSGBN010000246.1:0-5415 GCF_053601275.1 Streptomyces sp. NPDC004752
CTGCTGGAACGGTGCCGGGCGGCTGGTGCGGCGATCCGGGCCCGGGTCGGCCCGCACGTGGACACCGTGCTCGCCGCCGTCGACATCGCCGCGATCGTCTTCACCGTCTGACAAATCCGTTGGTGATCACTGGGTGGGTGGAGCGTTGGCCTGTTGGTCTGGTGATCGTTTCAGGATTTTTGTTGTGGCGTGGTGTGGCTCTGGGTTGGGGTTTTCGTGGGGCTGTGGGAGTGGGGGAGGTCTTTGAGGTGCGGGTTTGGTGGTTGTCTCGGAATGTAGTGATCGGTGTGGGATTTCGTTTTGCTTGCGTGGCTCGGGTGTCGCCGCGTTGTGTCGGGCGTGGGATGAGTGAGCCGCCCGGCAGGTCCGGTGTGGGGCCGGGCGGGGTGGACGCGGTGCTGCGGCGCAGTGGGGGCGTACTGCATGGCGAGTTGGGTCAGGGGCCGGATGGGGCAGGGCCCGGCGGTGTGGGCCGGGCCCTGCCTCTTGCCGTACGTCCTTCGGCTCGTGAGAGTCGTCATCGTCGGGCTGAAGGAAGTCGGGTGGCTGGCCACGGAGTTGTGCCACCTTGTGGAGGTGCCCCGCTGCAACGGGGCCTCCTGTGTTCTGCGATGCATGTCCGGAGCGATGGACCTGCGTCTCCTCATTTGCGTGCGCGCACGGACGCGCGGTCGCGCGGACGCGCACGAGGGAACGTGTTCAAGGATGGCCGGGGTTGATTGACCTCGCAAGGAGATGTAGGCAGGGAACTTCTTCAGATCGTCGAGTGCTGCATCTGAGCTGCTGGTTTCCCTGTGTCGGGTGGCGATCTCCGGGTTTTTCAATGCGGAGGCGAGTCATCCTCTGAATAATTCTGTTCCAGGTCGTAAATAACAGTTGCGGCCTTTATTTAGCGTCTGCCTCCAACTGGAACCGAGGCGGCATTCCCGCGCGTAGGCATGGGTAACGTGGGTGACGCTGTCGTCTGTGGCTGCAACCACTGGCAGCAGTGAACATCCGTGCCTTTGTAAGGCACTTGGGCACGTTGCACGGAGCGATTCGGTACCTGACGTCTCATCGAGGGAGTCAACTTCGTTGTCCCTGCTGCTTCCTGAGCCTGTTCCTGCCGAGCAGAACGGGCCCTGCGTGCACACGCCGGCAAGCTCTGCGAAGGCCTCGCCGCTGGTCTCTTTACTCCTGCTGGTCATCCTCCTGGCCGCGCTGATCGCCCTGCTCGCCAGGGGCATGAAACCGGAGGAAGCACTCGCCGTGCTGGGGGCCGGCGGTGTGCTGGCCGCCGAGGTGCGCCAGCGTCTGTTCTGAACCGATGCCCTGCCGGGGCCCGTCCTGTGGCGGGCCCCGGTCCCACTCCGGGCTAGGGAAGGAGACGACGCCGTGGCCCGCCCCATGAACCGCTTGCCCCATAGCAACGACCCGCTGGTGGCCTTCGCCCGCGATCTTCAGGCGCTGCGCAAGAAGGCCGGCAACCCGCCGCTGGCGCTGATGGCCGAGCACAGCGGACTGTCCCCAGCGACCCTGTCCAACGCCCACGCGGGCAAGAAGCTGCCCAGCTGGGCGGCCGTCAACGGCTACATCCTGGCCTGCGGAGGCGATCCGGAGGACTTCAGCCAGCGCTGGGAGCGCCTGCGCCTGATGGCCGCAGGGCTCTGCGGCGACCTGTTGTCGCGGTTCGTTGCTTCTGATCGGTCTGTATGGCGTTGAACTGGGCTGATCAGTTGTGTGGTTGACGTTGTCGGTTAGTTGTGGTGTCTGCTTGTCGGGCGATGTGCGGTGTCGGGTAGGGCGATGGCTGCTGTGGTCTGGGGTGTCTCTGGGGGAGCTCCGGTTGATCAGTTTGGATGGGCATTGGTCATGTTCACTGGTCGGCTGGAATGGGGCTGTCCGGCGAGGTATTCCTGGTCGCATGAGGCGATGTGGTCTCGGAGTTCGGGGGACTCGAGGTATTTCTTGTGCAGGACGGTGGTGCTGGTGACGTGGGCCTGGAGCAACTGGGCCGAGGTCACGACGGTTGTTCCGCTGATGCCGTCAGGTTGTACTAGCTGGGCTTCTGACAGATCGGCATCGCGGAGGTCTGCGTCTTTGAGTACGGAGTACTGCAGTTCGGTGGACCCGAGATCCGCACCGTGTAGGCAGGCTGTGTCGAGGTCGGCGTTGCGTAGCACCGCGATGTCGAGGCGTGCGTCGGTGAGGTCGGCGTGGGGGGCCTTGATGTTGCGCAGTGAAGTGCTCGATAGCCGTGCCCCGACGAGAGAGACGTTGTCGAGTCGGGCGTTGTCCAGGCGACTGGAGGAGAGGTTGACGCCATCGAGCCGGGCGCTGGTGAGGTCGACACCGCACAGGGTGGTGCAAGTGAGGTCGATGGTGTTTTGTTCGGGGCGCTCGGGGCGGTGGGCCAGGACGGTCAGTGCGGCGCGGACCGTCTCGGTAGGCACGACGGGCTGATCGTCCTTAAAGTCGCGTGCGGCGTGTTCACGGATGTAGGCGGCCAGGAGTTGGACGACGGTGTCGTGGTCCTTGGCTGAGTCGCGCATGACGCGTTCTAGCGCGTATACGCCGCCCATTTGCTCAGTGGTTTTGTCGGAGGCGAGCAAGGTGACGGCCTTGACGTACCGGTCGGTGACCTGTCCCTCCCGGGTGAGTTCTTCCTGTCGGGAGTCTTTTTCCTGGGTGTGTTCCAACGTCTTGCGTGTGACCTCGAGGGACTGGCGGGTTACGGCCAGGGTGCGCGAGGTGAAGTAGATGCCGGTACCGGCGACGGCTGCCACGGCGGAGGCGGCGATTGATGTGCGGAATCCGGTGACCACGGTTGCTTTGGGTCCGCTGTCCTTGCCCAGTTTGTGGAGTTGTCCGGCGTCCAGCCACCAGGGTCCCTTCCACAGCAGGACGAGGAAGCCTGCGAGTAGGAGTACTCCGGCTGGTATCAGCCACCAGGGGATCCGTCGTCCAGTGTCGTCACCTTGTGGCATGGGATCTCCGTCGTTGGCCGGGCTGCGAGTCGTTGATGCTGCGGGGACACTACTGGGCACTGCTCACTGCTGTGGAGCGGATCTGTGCGGTGCGCGTGGCGGTAGGGGTGGCAGCAGCGGGCGACTGGCCGACGGTCACTTCTGCTGGGTGGCTGTTGTAGCGGTGTAGGGGTGTGGGTCCGTGGATGCCGAGGGTGGTCAGGAGGTGTTGTTGGTGGGGGTGGAGCTGTTCCCAGTCTCGTTGTTGGGTGCGGATCCATCGGGTTGTCTGGTTGGGGAAGGTGTGTCCGGTGGTGTGGTGGGTGTGGGCTTGGTGCCAGCTGTGGTTCCAGTTGGCTCGCCAGGGCGGGTTCCACCAGGGGTCGAGTACGGCGAGTTGTGTTTCGTGGGGCCAGGGGTTCCCGGTTCGTTTCAGGTGATAGGCGGCGGCTCGGCGTTGTTTGTACAGCCACCATCCGAGGGGGAAGCCTTCGTGTTCGGTGCGATAGCCGGCTGAGGTGAGGTTGCCGTGCTGGGCGGCCCAGGACCGGGCGTAGGGCAGGCCGGCGGCGATGGACGAGGGCGGGTTCTTCAGACGGGGGCGGGCCGGGCGGGATGGCTGGGGAGGCTTCGGCGGTCGGGCCAGGGCGCGGGCGCGTTCAGCGGTGAGGCCGATACCGGCCAGCAGTTGGTGCTGCTCGTGGTGGAGACTGCCGTAACTGGCGCACTGTGTGAACAGCCATTTCGAGGTGACTGTGGGCAGGGCGTCGAGGTCGGCCGTGGTGCCCAGGGGGCGGTCGGTGGTGTGGGTGCGTGCGGTGTGCAGGGACTGCTGCCAGCGCATGTTCCAGGGCGGGTTCCACCAGGGGTCGAGAGCGGCGAGGGCCTGTGCGCGGTCATCGGGTAGCCGTCCGCGGGCGGCGCGTTTTCGTTGGTGGCCGAGCCATCTGCCGAGCGGGTATCCGTCGTGGCAGGCGTCTCCGGGGACCGTGAGGTTTCGGTGCTCTTGGGCCCAGGCGCGCGCGTGGGCCAGTCCGGCGGCGAAGGTTGTGGCCTGGGCGATGCGGCGGGGCCGGGCGGCCCGGGCACCTTCAGCCGTGAGGCCGAGGTCGGTGAGCAGTTGCTGCTGGCGGGGGTGCAGTTCCTCGTAGGTGGTGCACTGTCTGTACAGCCACTGCCCGGTCCAGTCCGGTGTGCCGGGGAAGCCTTTGTCCGGGGCGAGGTCTTGTCCGGGAGTGAGCTGTGCGCGGGCGGCTTGGTAGCGCCGTTGCCAGACCATGCCCCAGGGCGGGTTCCAGTACGGGTCGATGCGGGCGAGGTGTTCCTCGTGCGGCCAGGGGGTGTTGAAGAGGTCGCGGTGGAGGTTGGCCTGGTGCCGTTGTCTGCCCAGCCAGCGGCCGAGGGGGAAGTCGCCGTGGCGGGCGGTGCGGGGGAGGTCGAGGGCGCCGTGCTCGGCTGCCCAGGCTCGGGCGTAGTGCAGCCCGGTCTCCATGGCGGGATGCAGGGTGGCCGGGTCGGGCACGGCGCTGCCCGCGACGGGTTCGGTGATGCCGAGCAGAGCCAGGAGGTCCTGCTGGCCGGGCTGGAGGCTGTGGTAGTTGACGCACTGGGCGTACAGCCACTGCGCGGTGCGGTCGTCGAAGTTGCGGAACCCGGCTTCGGGATCGGGGAGGGTGCCTGCCGTGACGGCGGCGTGGGCGATGTGGTGCTCGCGCTGCCAGTCGGTGGGCCAGGGCGGGTCCCACCAAGGGTCGATGGCGGTCAGTGCCCGGTCCAGTACGGGGTCGAGCTGGCCGCGTCGTGCTCGAACCCGCTGGCTGTGCAGCCATTTGCCGATGGGGAAGCCGTCGGAGTTCGTGGAGGTGGGGGCGCACAGGTGCCCGTGACGGGAGGCGTAGGTGCGGGCGCGATCCAGCGCGGTGTGCCGGACGGCTTTGAGGTTCTTGCGCCGGGGCTGTGCTGCACGTGCTCGCTCAGGTGTGATGCCGATGTCGGTGAGGAGGCGCTGCTGCTGGGGGTGGAGTTGGTGGTAGGCGGTGCACTGGTCGTACAGCCACTCTCCGAGCTCCTCGTGTGTGCCGGGGAAGCCGAGTTCGGGAGCCAGCGGGTGTCCTGCTTGGACGTGTGCCTGAGCACGGTGATAAATGCGCTGCCACCACAGGTTCCAGGGCGGGTTCCACCACGGGTCGAGAGCGGCGAGGGCGGCTGACGCTCGGAGGGGGGCTTGTTGGTGTGTTGGGTGGTCGCTGGCCTGGTGTGTTGGTGTTTGGTTGAGAGGTTTGGGGTGTGGTTTCGGAAGGCTGGTCAGGGGGTGTGGGCTGGGGTTGTTGGTGGTGTGCTGAGGAGAGTTGGGCTTGTTGTAGATATCGGTAGGGCTTAGAAGGTGTTGTCTTTCCGGACGTGATCGACACGTTTCCGCTGGTCGGGGATAGGAATGGCGGTTCCGTGGGAGTGGTGGCGTGTCGGGTCG
>NZ_JBSGBN010000247.1:0-5391 GCF_053601275.1 Streptomyces sp. NPDC004752
TCGGCCAGATGAGCCCGAACGCCTTCGAACAACGATCAGTTACTCTGACCACTGCCGCATAACAACCGGTGTCCACGATCCCGGGTCAAGCCCCGTTCGTCGCGATTTCCACCTCCATCTGGAGTGCCTACACCGCGCTGTCGGGATACCTCGGTGGGGTCTTCTTCCAGGACAACACGCTCCTTGCCATCGTCGTTGGCGTTGGGCTCGCAGTCGTGGTGACCGGCATGGTGGAGCTCGCGCGCAAAATTCGGCGCCGCAAGAACGCAGTCGAGCCGGAAGACGTTGTTGCTGGAAAGCGTTGAGGGAGCGCCCATCTGCGTGACGGTCCGTCGACGGGGTCGGCGGACCGTTTCGTGTTCTGCGGCTGATGGCGGGCAAACCGACGGCCCGGTTGTCGCGTCGGCTCGAAGGAGCGTCGTCCGATGCGGAGCCTCTCTCCCCCAGCCCGCCGGCGGGCGAGGAGGGAGATCGCAAGGCGGCCGGAGGCCCTCGATGGGGGCCCCGCTCGAGCGAAGCCGAGAGTGGGGGGAGGAGACTTGGGCTTCCGGCCAACGCGGCGAGCGTGCATGCCGGGCGGGGCGACGCGGCAAACCTTGCCGGGAGGGGCACTATAGTCTCTGCCAGCCCAGCAGGAGGTCACCTTCGGAGTGCACACGGCCGGGTCACGCCCCCGACTTGTGGTCTCGGCCGACGGGCATGGAGTGGCACTCGACGAGCTGACCGGCCTGATCGACCTCACCGGATACCCCGACGGCACCCGGATCATCGTCCGCCGCGAGCGCCGCACCCCGGGGCCCGACTGTCGCTGTTCGACCTGGACGAGGGCATGCGTCACCAGGTGTTCCTCGTCGACACACCCGTCGCAGGAGGCGGATCGCCGCAATTCCTGGAGGTCCGCCACCGCGCACCGGGTCGAGGACCGCATCCGCTGCGGCAAGACCACCGGCCTCGGCCGCTTCCCCTCCCGCCACTTCGCCATCAACGCCGCGTGGCTGGAGCTGTCCCTGACCGCGATCGACCTACTCGCCTGGACCCGGATGCCGCTGCTGGACGGCGAACCGGCCACCGCCGAACCGAAGAAGCCACGCTACCGGTTGCCGCACACCGCCGCCCCCATCACCCGTGGAGGGCGCCGTCTCCGCTTGCGGATCGCCGCGGCCCTGGCGACACGAGCTGACCACAGCATTCGCCCGCCTCGCAGCGCGGCCCCGGCCGGCCACCTGAGCAGACAAACCGTCCCTGACCACCCACGACCCGAGGAATCCTGGAGCACCCGACCGCACGCCGGGCCTCCACCATGCCCACCACCGCAGAAACGTCGCTGACGGCATCAGCGCAGACCAGCCGCCCCCAACCGAAAAGCAGAGGCTAGCGGGCAAGCATTGCTCGACCGTGTCGAAGACCGCGGCCAAGTCCCAGGCCAAGGTCGAGATTCCATACGGGCTGCGCAAGTGCTTCGAAGCGATCGTTGAGCGTGGCGGCTGGCCCCCGGCCCGCCGGACGTCTCTGATCGTGCCCGACCTCGGTGCCGACGCGGACAGGCAGAGCTGAGCCGGAACCGGCCGGGCCCTGCCCGCAATCGGTGCGGTGCTCAGACGTCGACGCCTGCCGGCAGCACCCCGCCTGCCCGGCCGCGGACGGCGGTCGCGGTCAGCTCAGTGATCCGCGCTGCCGGAACGTGCCGACCGGGGTTCCGCAGAAACCAGGGGAAATACTCCTCGGGGCTGAGCCCGGCGGGCTCAGCCCCGAGGTAGGGCCTGGTGTACACGGGCATACCCGGCTCGCTGCGCCAGCTCTCGGCGAGCGTGCCGATGTCCACCGCGTCGTACCCGAGCACGTCCAGCAGCTCCGCGGCCTCGTGCTTGGCCCCCTCGTCGTCGCCGGCGATGGGCAGGGCACTGCGGTCGGCCGCTCCGGCGGGCCGGGCGAGGGCGAACAGCTGGTGAGAGCCGATGTTGTTGAACGCCTTGACCACAAAGGAATCCACGAGGCGGCGCTGTACCAGGCCGCTGGAGGTGAGCTCGCCCGAGTCCAGTTCCGCGAGCCGGCCGTCGCGCTGGGGGTAGTAGTTCATCGTGTCCAGCACCGTCTTGCCCTGGAGTGCTGCGACGGGCAGCTGGTCGTAGGCCTTCAGCGGGATGGTGGCCACCACGAGGTCACCGGCGTGGGCGGCCTCTTCCGCGGTAGCCGCACGGGCCCGGCCGCCCAGCGTGTTCACCAGGTCGGTGAGCGTGTCGGGTCCTCGGGAGTTGCTGAGGACGACCTCCAGTCCGGCCGCGACGGCCAGGCGGGCCAGAGAGGTACCGATCAATCCGCTGCCGATGAGTCCAAGCGTTCGGGACACTGCATTCTCCATTCGCGATTGTCGATGAGGTGCCGCAGGCGCGCGGCGATGACGGCCCGCGCGTGGGAGAACTCGCCCTTGCGCCGCCCTGTGGGGTGACGGGCAGAGCCGACGCACCTGTGCGCGGCCTCCATCCCACACAATGCGGAGTCACCATCCGTTTTATATCACGGAAAACGGAGGTAGCATCCTCTTCATGTCCCCACCATTGCCGACGACCCCACACGACACACGGGAACGGCCATGAGCGCCACGCGGCCAGCCGACCGCAAACCACGTGCGGACGTCACGCGCAACCGGGCCCGCATCCTCGACACGGCGCTACGGCACTTCACCGAGCGCGGCGCGGGCACCTCCCTGGAGGCCATCGCCAAGGACACCGGCGTGGGCCCGGCCACGCTCTACCGCCACTTCCCCACCCGGGAAGCCCTCCTGGCCGCCGCGCTGGATGTGCACGGCGAAGCCCTCCTGGCCCGGCGGAAGCCCCTGCAGGACATCGGCGATGCCGACGAGGGCCTGCGGCAGTGGCTGCTGGCCCTGGAGGACTACCTCAACACCTTCAGCGGACTACCCGAGCCCGTCCTCACGGCGCTCGCCTCGCACAACTCCCCCCTCGCCGCCTGCTGCCAGAAGCTGATCGCGATCACGGACGAGTTCCTCCGCGCAGCCCAGCAGCACGGCACAGCCCGCCCGACCGTGCGCGGCAGGGACCTCTTCCTCGCCACCCTGTTCCTGGCCTGGACCGACAACACCCCCGTCGGCGACGACGCCCTGCCCACCCTGCGGCACCTTCTCGAGACCGGCTACAGCACCCGCTGACCGATCAGCTCAATGAATTAGGAGCATTGCCTGCCGTCACCGTCGACTCCAGGTCCGGCATGAGCCCGAGATCCGCTACGACCGTTTCGCTACGGACCGTCACCCGGGGAGCTGGAAGAGTTCTTCCACCTGGACAAGAACGCCCTGAGCTTGACGCGGGGGAAGCGTCGTCCGGCGTCGAGGCTGGGGGGCTCGGCAACAGCCCCGGCCGCCTGATCGCGACTCGTCCGGGAGCCGCGATCAGGGGAAGACAAGCAACGGCTGGTCGCGTGCGGCCGCCTCAGGCGTCGGCGTGCATGTACCTCTGTGCCCATTCCTCGAAGGTGGTGAGCGGGATGCCGAGGTCCCTGGCGTACTGCGGGCGGGCCGGTTGGCCGACCTCGTTCAACCACTGGTGCACGCTGCCCATCGGCGGCATGCCGGCGGCGGCGGCCTCCTCCTCGGACATATCGGGAGCGGGCAGATCCCTGCCCAGCGTGCGGGAGAGGATCTCCGCAATCTCGGTCATCGGCAGGTAGTCGCTCGCCAGCTCCAGCTCGACCCTGTCGAACCGCTCGGGCGCGGCGAAGGCCGCGGCGGCGGCCGCGCCGATGTCGTCCACCGCGACCAGGGACAGCCGGGTCTCGGGCCGCAGCAGGGCTACCAGGCCGCCCTCGATGCCGCGCGGGAACATGTACCTCAGGGAGGGCCGGAAGCTCTCCATGAAGAAGCCCGGCTTGAGGAGCGTCCAGTGGGTGAAGCCGGCCTCGCGGACGCGGTCCTGGATCGCGGCCTTGGCGCCCATGGTCGCCTTGATGAAGTCCCAGCGGCCCTCCGCGAAGCCGGGAGCCTCGGTGTGCTGGCCCGCGCCCGTGACGGAGGTGTGCACGAACTGCCGTACTCCGGCGGCCTTCGCGCCCTCGACGAGGTTGACGGCCTGGGTCACCTCTCCGTCGAAGTCGGGGCCGTCGGCGGTGAAGGCGGGCATCTGCACCGAGAAGACGGCGCGGACGCCGTCGGCGGCCCGGATCACGGACTTGACGTCGTGAAGGTCGCCGGTGGCCAGTTCGGCGCCGAGCGCCGCGACGGCCTTTGCCCGGTCGGTGGCCGCGTCGCGCACCAGGGCGCGGACGGGCACGCCGGCCGCGAGGAGGGCGCGGGCGGTCGCCCCGCCCTGCTGGCCGGTGGCGCCGGTGACCAGAACGGGCGCGCGAACGTTGGACATGGTGCTCCTCGGGTACCTGGCAAAAACGGCGGAGCCCGCCATTTCTGTGAGGGTACGATATGGCAGGGTCCGCCGCTTAGCAAACCTGGAGGTGACGCCGTGTCCGAGACCCGTCGCGCGGACGCGAGACGCAACTACGCGCGCATCCTCGCCGTGGCCGAGGAGGAGGTCACCGCCCACGGCGCGAACGCTTCCCTGGAACAGATCGCCCGCACGGCGGAGGTCGGCTCGGCGACCGTGCGCCGGCACTTCCCCACCCGCCGCGCACTGCTGGAGGCGGTCTCCCGAAAGCGGATCGAGGCCCTATGCGCCCGCGCCCACGACCTGTCCGGCAAGGACGGCAGCCGAGACGCACTCCTGGAATGGCTGAGCGACGTCGTCGCCTACTGCGTCACCGCCCAAGGACTGGCGGCCACGCTGACCTACGACCGCACAGGTGCCGACCCGGTGCACGACAACTCCTGCTCGGCGACGCTGGAAGAGGCGGCGGGCCCACTGCTCCGCCGCGCCGTGCGGGACGGCGCGGTGGCCGCGGAGGTCACCGTCACCGACCTCATCACGCTCGCCGTCGGCCTGGCCCTGGCCACGGAGCACCACCCCGATCCCGCCGCCACATCGGACCGCCTCTTCCGGCTCGCCGTGGCGGGGCTGAGCCCACAGGGTCAACTACGCGAGCCCTGAAGAAAGGACGTGCTTGCGGCTAACGAGCTCGTGCATGGTTGGCGGTGACACATCGAGGGGTGTGAACTGGCCCTGTGTTCACACTCGTTCATCGGTCGCGAGGGTGACCGCCTGCTGGTGAGAGAGCAGTGCGGCGACTGCTTGGATGATGTCGCTCATGTGCTCACGCCGACCGTGGTGGCGGGCGAGGGCGCGCCAGTTCTTCAGATGGGCGATGCCGTGCTCGACGCGGATGCGACGCGAGGAGTGAGCCTCCGCCAAGTTCGTTTCCGCAGTTCAGTGGGGCTGGTGTGATGCGCGGGTGAGGTCCTCGCGCTGGCAGGTGGCGTGATCGTCGGGG
>NZ_JBSGBN010000248.1:0-1846 GCF_053601275.1 Streptomyces sp. NPDC004752
ACACAGTGGACGCGAGCCTCTATGGACAAGCCCTCGGCCTATTAGTACCGGTCACCTCCACCAGTTACCTGGCTTCCAGATCCGGCCTATCAACCCAGTCGTCTACTGGGAGCCTTACCCCATCAAGTGGGTGGGAGTCCTCATCTCGAAGCAGGCTTCCCGCTTAGATGCTTTCAGCGGTTATCCCTCCCGAACGTAGCCAACCAGCCATGCCCTTGGCAGAACAACTGGCACACCAGAGGTTCGTCCGTCCCGGTCCTCTCGTACTAGGGACAGCCCTTCTCAAGACTCCTACGCGCACAGCGGATAGGGACCGAACTGTCTCACGACGTTCTAAACCCAGCTCGCGTACCGCTTTAATGGGCGAACAGCCCAACCCTTGGGACCGACTCCAGCCCCAGGATGCGACGAGCCGACATCGAGGTGCCAAACCATCCCGTCGATATGGACTCTTGGGGAAGATCAGCCTGTTATCCCCGGGGTACCTTTTATCCGTTGAGCGACGGCGCTTCCACAAGCCACCGCCGGATCACTAGTCCCGACTTTCGTCCCTGCTCGACCCGTCGGTCTCACAGTCAAGCTCCCTTGTGCACTTACACTCAACACCTGATTACCAACCAGGCTGAGGGAACCTTTGGGCGCCTCCGTTACCCTTTAGGAGGCAACCGCCCCAGTTAAACTACCCATCAGACACTGTCCCTGATCCGGATCACGGACCCAGGTTAGACATCCAGCACGACCAGACTGGTATTTCAACGACGACTCCCACCGAACTGGCGTCCGATGCTCAAAGTCTCCCAGCTATCCTACACAAGCCGAACCGAACACCAATATCAAACTGTAGTAAAGGTCCCGGGGTCTTTCCGTCCTGCTGCGCGAAACGAGCATCTTTACTCGTAGTGCAATTTCACCGGGCCTATGGTTGAGACAGTCGAGAAGTCGTTACGCCATTCGTGCAGGTCGGAACTTACCCGACAAGGAATTTCGCTACCTTAGGATGGTTATAGTTACCACCGCCGTTTACTGGCGCTTAAGTTCTCAGCTTCGCCCACCCGAAAGTGAGCTAACCGGTCCCCTTAACGTTCCAGCACCGGGCAGGCGTCAGTCCGTATACATCGCCTTACGGCTTCGCACGGACCTGTGTTTTTAGTAAACAGTCGCTTCTCGCTGGTCTCTGCGGCCACCCCCAGCTCAGGAAGTAAATCCCATCACCAGGAATGGCCCCCCTTCTCCCGAAGTTACGGGGGCATTTTGCCGAGTTCCTTAACCATAGTTCACCCGAACGCCTCAGTATTCTCTACCAGACCACCTGAGTCGGTTTAGGGTACGGGCCGCCATAAAACTCGCTAGAGGCTTTTCTCGACAGCATAGGATCATCCACTTCACCACAATCGGCTCGGCATCAGGTCTCAGACACATGAGCGGCGGATTTACCTACCACTCGTCCTACACCCTTACCCCGGGACAACCACCGCCCGGGATGGACTACCTTCCTGCGTCACCCCATCACTCACCTACTGCAAGTCTGGTTCGCCGGCTCCACCACTCCCCCTTGCCCGAAGGCTCCGGGGCGGCTTCACGGACTTAGCATCGCCTGGTTCGATGTTTGACGCTTCACAGCGGGTACCGGAATATCAACCGGTTATCCATCGACTACGCCTGTCGGCCTCGCCTTAGGTCCCGACTTACCCTGGGCAGATCAGCTTGACCCAGGAACCCTTAGTCAATCGGCGCACACGTTTCTCACGTGTGAATCGCTACTCATGCCTGCATTCTCACTCGTCAACCGTCCACAACTACCTTCCGGTGCTGCTTCACCCGGCAGACGACGCTCCCCTACCCATCC
>NZ_JBSGBN010000248.1:1942-5274 GCF_053601275.1 Streptomyces sp. NPDC004752
ATGACACGACTTCGGCGGTACGCTTGAGCCCCGCTACATTGTCGGCGCGGAATCACTAGACCAGTGAGCTATTACGCACTCTTTCAAGGGTGGCTGCTTCTAAGCCAACCTCCTGGTTGTCTCTGCGACTCCACATCCTTTCCCACTTAGCGTACGCTTAGGGGCCTTAGTCGATGCTCTGGGCTGTTTCCCTCTCGACCATGGAGCTTATCCCCCACAGTCTCACTGCCGCGCTCTCACTTACCGGCATTCGGAGTTTGGCTAAGGTCAGTAACCCGGTAGGGCCCATCGCCTATCCAGTGCTCTACCTCCGGCAAGAAACACACGACGCTGCACCTAAATGCATTTCGGGGAGAACCAGCTATCACGGAGTTTGATTGGCCTTTCACCCCTAACCACAGGTCATCCCCCAGGTTTTCAACCCTGGTGGGTTCGGTCCTCCACGAAGTCTTACCTCCGCTTCAACCTGCCCATGGCTAGATCACTCCGCTTCGGGTCTTGAGCGTGCTACTCAAACGCCCTCTTCGGACTCGCTTTCGCTACGGCTACCCCACCCGGGTTAACCTCGCAACACACCGCAAACTCGCAGGCTCATTCTTCAAAAGGCACGCAGTCACGAGAACATGCAAGCACATTCCGACGCTCCCACGGCTTGTAGGCACACGGTTTCAGGTACTATTTCACTCCCCTCCCGGGGTACTTTTCACCATTCCCTCACGGTACTATCCGCTATCGGTCACCAGGGAATATTTAGGCTTAGCGGGTGGTCCCGCCAGATTCACACGGGATTTCTCGGGCCCCGTGCTACTTGGGTGTCTCTCAAACGAGCCGCTAATGTTTCAGCTACGGGGGTCTTACCCTCTACGCCGGACCTTTCGCATGTCCTTCGCCTACATCAACGGTTTCTGACTCGCCCTGCCGCCGGCAGACGACAGAAGAGAGATCCCACAACCCCGCATGCGCAACCCCTGCCGGGTCTCACACACATACGGTTTGGCCTCATCCGGTTTCGCTCGCCACTACTCCCGGAATCACGGTTGTTTTCTCTTCCTGCGGGTACTGAGATGTTTCACTTCCCCGCGTTCCCTCCACATACCCTATGTGTTCAGGTATGGGTGACAGCCCATGACGACTGCCGGGTTTCCCCATTCGGAAACCCCCGGATCAAAGCCTGGTTGACGACTCCCCGGGGACTATCGCGGCCTCCCACGTCCTTCATCGGTTCCTGGTACCAAGGCATCCACCGTGCGCCCTTAAAAACTTGGCCACAGATGCTCGCGTCCACTGTGCAGTTCTCAAACAACGACCAGCCACCCATCACCCCCAACCGAAACTGGAGTTCACTGGGACCGGCACTGAAGGAAAAATTCATTCCCTCAGACACCCAACAGCGTGCCCGGCCACATCCCGCCCGAAGATCATGCGTTCCACGCTCTTACGAGCAGTACTAGCAGCCCCCGGCCCGAGATCTGGACCGAATAATCAACGTTCCACCCATGAGCAACCAGCATCAGACACTCGCTGATGTACTGGCCTCTGACCGGCCAAAGCCGGTAAGAAATGCTCCTTAGAAAGGAGGTGATCCAGCCGCACCTTCCGGTACGGCTACCTTGTTACGACTTCGTCCCAATCGCCAGTCCCACCTTCGACAGCTCCCTCCACAAGGGTTGGGCCACCGGCTTCGGGTGTTACCGACTTTCGTGACGTGACGGGCGGTGTGTACAAGGCCCGGGAACGTATTCACCGCAGCAATGCTGATCTGCGATTACTAGCGACTCCGACTTCATGGGGTCGAGTTGCAGACCCCAATCCGAACTGAGACCGGCTTTTTGAGATTCGCTCCACCTCACGGCATCGCAGCTCATTGTACCGGCCATTGTAGCACGTGTGCAGCCCAAGACATAAGGGGCATGATGACTTGACGTCGTCCCCACCTTCCTCCGAGTTGACCCCGGCGGTCTCCCGTGAGTCCCCAGCACCACAAGGGCCTGCTGGCAACACGGGACAAGGGTTGCGCTCGTTGCGGGACTTAACCCAACATCTCACGACACGAGCTGACGACAGCCATGCACCACCTGTACACCGACCACAAGGGGGCACCCATCTCTGGATGTTTCCGGTGTATGTCAAGCCTTGGTAAGGTTCTTCGCGTTGCGTCGAATTAAGCCACATGCTCCGCCGCTTGTGCGGGCCCCCGTCAATTCCTTTGAGTTTTAGCCTTGCGGCCGTACTCCCCAGGCGGGGAACTTAATGCGTTAGCTGCGGCACCGACGACGTGGAATGTCGCCAACACCTAGTTCCCACCGTTTACGGCGTGGACTACCAGGGTATCTAATCCTGTTCGCTCCCCACGCTTTCGCTCCTCAGCGTCAGTAATGGCCCAGAGATCCGCCTTCGCCACCGGTGTTCCTCCTGATATCTGCGCATTTCACCGCTACACCAGGAATTCCGATCTCCCCTACCACACTCTAGCTAGCCCGTATCGACTGCAGACCCGAAGTTAAGCCTCGGGCTTTCACAATCGACGTGACAAGCCGCCTACGAGCTCTTTACGCCCAATAATTCCGGACAACGCTTGCGCCCTACGTATTACCGCGGCTGCTGGCACGTAGTTAGCCGGCGCTTCTTCTGCAGGTACCGTCACTTCCGCTTCTTCCCTGCTGAAAGAGGTTTACAACCCGAAGGCCGTCATCCCTCACGCGGCGTCGCTGCATCAGGCTTTCGCCCATTGTGCAATATTCCCCACTGCTGCCTCCCGTAGGAGTCTGGGCCGTGTCTCAGTCCCAGTGTGGCCGGTCGCCCTCTCAGGCCGGCTACCCGTCGTCGCCTTGGTGAGCCGCTACCTCACCAACAAGCTGATAGGCCGCGGGCTCATCCTTCACCGCCGGAGCTTTACAACCCAGGAGATGCCTCCCAGGCTCATATCCGGTATTAGACCCCGTTTCCAGGGCTTGTCCCAGAGTGAAGGGCAGATTGCCCACGTGTTACTCACCCGTTCGCCACTAATCCACCCCGAAGGGCTTCATCGTTCGACTTGCATGTGTTAAGCACGCCGCCAGCGTTCGTCCTGAGCCAGGATCAAACTCTCCGTGAATGCTTTCCCCGACAATCGGGGCGACACATCACGAGAGCGGAACCACCGGAGGAATAACCCGATGGTTCACAGCGTCCTCGCTGTGTATTTCAAAGGAACCACGCCCCGGCCATACCGGCCGGAGACGGGGTATCAACATATCTGGCGTTGACTTTTGGCACGCTGTTGAGTTCTCAAGGAACGGACGCTTCCTTCGTACTCACCCTCTCGGGCTTTCCTCCGGGCGCTTCCCTTCGGT
>NZ_JBSGBN010000249.1:0-5260 GCF_053601275.1 Streptomyces sp. NPDC004752
TTTTGGTGGGGGGTTTGTTGTTCTTCGGCGGGTGGAGGATTGCGTGGTGGCGGGCCGCCCGCCGGGCGGCGATGTGGGGGGCGGCCGCGGCGCGCGCCGCGCCGCCCACCCCCACCCCGTGCGCCGCTCAACTCCGCCGGTACTCCGCCGCCCATGCCTCGATGGTGTCGGCCGCCCGGTCGAAGGCCGAGACCCGCGTCAGGAAGTCGAGGCCGTGCGTCGTCAGCAGCGACGCGGTGTCCTCGGCCGCACGGTCCTTGCGTACGAGGACCAGCGCCTGCCCCTGCACTGTGCGTGGCAGCCCGAGCCAGCGCACCGGCTGCTGCACCGTGCGCACCGCGACGACCCGCTTCCAGGGCACCGTGCGGGTGACGAGGAACTCCACATGGCGCAGGCCGCGCGCGCTGACCCACACGCCCGTGCGCAGCAGTCGCAGCGCTGCGCCGATGACGATCAGCGCGAGGGCGAACACCACCCCGGCGGAGGCCGGAGAGGCGGTCAGGGCGATGATGACGGCTCCGAACAGCACGAACGAGGCGAGCAGCAGCCACAGCGCGGCCACGCCCACCCGCCAGGGGCCGGGCCGGTAGGGGCGGCGCCAACGGGCGCGGTCGTCGAACGGCAACGCGATGTCGTCGGCTGTCTCGAAGGAGCGGTCGGCCGTCAGGAAGGGCAGGGGCACGGCTGGTCCTCACTCGTCCATGCATGGGGCTGTGCCCGGTGAGGCTATCCGCCGGGGTCACCGCTCACCACTCTTGGGGGTCCGTAAGGGGGAGGGCGCGCATGGGTAGGTGCCCCGGGTCAGCGCCCCTGCGATGCCTGCGACTGCGGTGTCGGTGCGGCCGTGGGCGTGGACAGCGCCGGTATTCCGAGGACGAGGGAGCCCACGAGCCCGGCCACGATGGTGAGCCCGAGCAGCCAGCGCCCGGCTATCTGACCGACGGAGGCACGCTGACGGGGCGGGGGAGCGACATTGCTACGGAACTTCTCGGCCTCGGTGAGGAAGGCGAACGGCACGGGTTCGCGCCGACGGGACATCGGGCGTGCATCTCCCTTCGGAACAGATCGGAACAGGCATCGGGATCGACCGGATGGCTCTCACTCGGACAGACGAGCGAGCGACGAGAAAGGTGCCCGGTTTCGCCAAATTTCATTGGGTCCCGATAGTGAACGCCCCGTTTGGCGGGTCGTAGAGTGGCGTCGCCTAGTGACGAGATGGGAAGGACCCGCCGCATCGTGACCTCCACCCCGGACGACGAGTTCAAGATCGAGCTGCGCAGCGATGTCACCGTCGAACTGGTCAGACACAGCGCAGCGGACTCCGACGTGCTGTTCGCGGCCCGTGTCTCGACCGCCGGGGAGCAGTCCCTGGACGAGCTCCACAAGGACCCCGAGCGCTCGAAGGGCCTGATCAACTTCCTCATGCGCGACCGGCACGGCAGCCCGTTCGAGCACAACTCGATGACGTTCTTCATCAGCGCCCCGATCTTCGTGTTCCGCGAGTTCATGCGGCACCGGGTGGGCTGGTCCTACAACGAGGAGTCCGGCCGCTACCGCGAGCTGCAGCCGGTGTTCTATGTGCCGGACACCTCACGCAAGCTGGTCCAGCAGGGGCGGCCGGGCAAGTACGTGTTCGTCGAGGGCTCCCCGGAGCAGCACGATCTGGTGGCGCACTCCATGGAGGAGTCGTACCGCCAGGCGTACCGGACCTACCAGCAGATGCTGGCCCAGGGGATCGCCCGCGAGGTGGCCCGGTCCGTGCTCCCGGTCGGCCTCTACTCCTCGATGTACGCCACCTGCAACGCCCGCTCGCTCATGCACTTCCTCGGCCTGCGCACCCAGCACGAACTGGCCAAGGTGCCGTCCTTCCCGCAGCGGGAGATCGAGATGGTCGGCGAGAAGATGGAGGCGGCCTGGGCCCAGCTCATGCCGCTCACCTACGCCGCCTTCAATGCCAACGGCCGCGTCGCCCCCTGACGAGACCGCACGCAGGTACGGATCAGCCTCGCGAAGTGTCCGTATTGCGGCATTTGGAGAAGTTCATCTAGCCTGATCAAACGGACCCGGCACTGCTTGAACCCCCGAGCAGGCAGTGCCGGGCTCCGCATTTGTCCGGACTTTCCCGGCCCCCCTAGGGCGGACCGCACAGTGAGCAGCGAGTAGCGTGTTACCCATGGCTCCGACCTCCACTCCGCAGACCCCCTTCGGGCGGGTCCTCACCGCCATGGTCACGCCCTTCACGGCGGACGGCGCACTCGACCTCGACGGCGCCCAGCGGCTCGCCACCCACCTCGTGGACGCAGGCAACGACGGCCTGATCGTCAACGGCACCACCGGCGAGTCCCCCACCACCAGCGACGCGGAGAAATCGGACCTCGTACGAGCCGTACTCGAGGCGGTCGGCGACCGCGCCCATGTCGTGGCCGGCGTCGGCACCAACGACACCCACCACAGCATCGAGCTGGCTCGCGCCGCGGAGAAGGCGGGCGCACACGGCCTCCTGGTCGTCACCCCGTACTACAACAAGCCCCCGCAGGAGGGCCTGTACCGGCACTTCAGCGCCGTAGCCGACGCCGCCGAGCTGCCGGTCATGCTGTACGACATCCCCGGCCGCAGCGGCGTCCCGATCAACACGGAGACCCTGGTCCGCCTCGCCGAGCACCCGAGGATCGTCGCCAACAAGGACGCCAAGGGAGACCTCGGCCGGGCCGGCTGGGCCATCGCCCGGTCCGGTCTCGCCTGGTACTCCGGCGACGACATGCTCAACCTGCCGCTGCTCTCCGTCGGCGCGGTCGGCTTCGTCTCGGTCGTCGGCCATGTGGTCACCCCGGACCTGCGCGCCCTGGTCGAAGCGTTCACCTCCGGCGACGTCCACAAGGCCACCGAGATCCACCAGAAGCTGCTCCCCGTCTACACCGGCATGTTCCGCACCCAGGGCGTCATGACGGTCAAGGCCGCGCTGGCCCTCCAGGGCCTGCCCGCCGGACCGCTGCGCGCACCCATGGTCGACTGCACGCCCGAGGAGATCGCCCAGCTCAAGATCGATCTTGCCGCCGGCGGGGTACAGCTCTAACACCAGACTTGGCACCACCAGGGCTTCACAACTGAATAGGCGGGCCACCGGTGCCCGCATCCACAACGACAACTGCTTCTGCACGAACGTCATGCGCGCCACGTGCCCCACCGGTACGTGGCGCGTGTGGTGAGGAGAGTCTTTTGAGTCATCCGCATCCTGAACTCGGCTCGCCCCCGCCGCTGCCCGAAGGCGGCCTGCGGGTCACCCCGCTCGGCGGTCTCGGCGAGATCGGCCGGAACATGACGGTCTTCGAATACGGCGGCCGCCTGCTGATCGTCGACTGCGGAGTGCTTTTCCCCGAGGAGGAGCAGCCCGGAATCGACCTGATCCTGCCGGACTTCACGTCGATCAGAGACCGCCTCGACGACATCGAGGGCATCGTCCTCACCCACGGTCACGAGGACCACATCGGCGGAGTGCCGTTCCTTCTCAGGGAGAAGCCGGACATCCCGCTGATCGGTTCCAAGCTCACCCTCGCCCTGATCGAGGCGAAGCTCCAGGAACACCGCATCCGCCCGTACACCCTCGAAGTCGCCGAGGGCGACCGCGAGCGCATCGGCCCCTTCGACTGCGCGTTCATCGCGGTCAACCACTCCATCCCGGACGCCCTCGCGGTCGCGATCCGCACCCCGGCCGGCATGGCGGTCCACACGGGCGACTTCAAGATGGACCAGCTGCCGCTGGACAACCGCCTCACGGATCTGCACGCGTTCGCGCGGCTGAGCGAGGAGGGCATCGACCTCCTCCTCACCGACTCCACCAACGCCGAGGTCCCCGGCTTCACCCCGCACGAGCGGGACATCTCCAATGTCCTGCGCCAGGTCTTCGCGAGCGCACGCAAGCGGATCATCGTGGCCAGCTTCGCCAGCCACGTCCACCGCATCCAGCAGATCCTGGACGCGGCCCACGAATACGGCCGCCGGGTCGCCTTCGTCGGCCGCTCGATGGTCCGCAACATGGGCATCGCCCGCGACCTCGGCTATCTGAAGGTCCCGCCCGGCCTGGTGGTGGACGTCAAGACGCTCGACGACCTGCCGGACGCCGAGGTGGTCCTGGTCTGCACGGGCTCCCAGGGCGAACCGATGGCCGCCCTGTCCCGGATGGCGAACCGGGACCACCAGATCCGTATCGTCGAGGGCGACACGGTCATCCTGGCCTCGTCCCTCATCCCGGGCAACGAGAACGCCGTCTACCGCGTGATCAACGGCCTGACCCGCTGGGGCGCCAACGTCGTCCACAAGGGCAACGCCAAGGTGCACGTCTCCGGCCACGCGTCCGCAGGCGAGCTGCTGTACTTCTACAACATCTGCCGCCCGAGGAACCTCATGCCGGTGCACGGCGAATGGCGCCACCTGCGGGCCAACGCCGAACTGGGCGCCCTCACCGGCGTCCCGCACGACCGGATCGTCATCGCGGAGGACGGCGTCGTCGTCGACCTTGTCGAGGGCAAGGCGAAGATCTCCGGCAAGGTCCAGGCCGGCTATGTGTACGTCGACGGCCTCTCGGTCGGCGACGTCGGCGAGCCCGCGCTCAAGGACCGCAAGATCCTCGGCGACGAGGGCATCATCTCCGTCTTCCTGGTGGTGGACTCGTCCACGGGCAAGATCACGGGCGGCCCGCACATCCAGGCCCGTGGCTCCGGCATCGAGGACGCCGCCTTCGCGGACGTCATCCCGAAGATCACGGAAGTGCTGGAGCGGTCGGCCCAGGACGGCGTCGTGGAACCCCACCAGCTGCAACAACTCATCCGCCGCACCCTGGGCAAGTGGGTCTCGGACACCTATCGACGCAGGCCGATGATCCTCCCCGTCGTCGTGGAGGTCTGACCCACGGACGCGACCTTGTCCGTGTGAACCCGGAGCGGGGTGCCTCGATTTGCGTCGAGGCACCCCGCTCCAGTACGTTTACGGCTCCGCCTCAGAGGGAAGCCCAGCCACTTCATATGCGTTGAGCCTTGCCCGATCGGGGCGGAAAATCCGACTCAGAATCTCTGATAAAGTCGGGTCTGCCGGAAAGGGAAACGCGAGAGCGAAAACCTGGAAAGCACCGAGGAAATCGGATCGAGAAAAGGTCTGATAGAGTCGGAAAAACCGAAGGGAAGCGCCCGGAGGAAAGCCCGAGAGGGTGAGTACGAAGGAAGCGTCCGTTCCTTGAGAACTCAACAGCGTGCCAAAAGTCAACGCC
>NZ_JBSGBN010000250.1:0-5255 GCF_053601275.1 Streptomyces sp. NPDC004752
AGCTGGTGGTTGCGGGTGGCCTTGCGGCCGGTGATGATCACCGGGTCGTCGTCGGGTTTGTCGTCGAGGCCGACGAAGCCGAGGTCGGCCAGGGCGCCGAGGCCGGCTTCCCGCAGGTGTTCGGTGATCTTGTTGTGGCGGGTGATGAGAATGGTCGAAAACGGCCAGAGGCGCTGGTTGCCTCAAATTCTTCGCTGCTCAACGAAGTGGGGATGTTGGGGAGCGACCCAGCGATGTGCGGAGGGCCCGGCGACCGTCAGGTCGCCGGGCCCTCGTGATCGGTGAGGGTCAGCTTGAGTCGGCCGCGTAGTAGGTGTGGAGGACGGGGTTGATTCCGGGGATCAGGTCGCTGACGGTGATGTTGTCGATCCAGCGGTGGGGGAGGTCGCCGTCGCGGCAGATGCTGTCCGGCTGGCTGGCGTTGATGGCGAAGACGAAGGTGCGCGTGCCGGAGTCGTCGGTGTCGATGGTGCCGAGGAAGCCGGTGATCTTAACGTCGGAGTAGCCGAAGTGCTGCGCCAGGATGCGGTGCAGGCCGTCGGGGACGGTCTCCCCGGGCAGCACCGGGCCGGACGGAAGCCGCCAGGCTTGTGTTGCGCTCAGGTCCGGGCGACCGGCGTGGATCAGCAGGAACCTGCCGTGCTGCTGGATCAGCGCGGCGGCCGTGATGTCGGTGATGCCGTCGCTGTGGCTGCGGATGACCAGTGCGTCGACCTCGTTGAGCACGGTCAGGTCGGTCATGGGGTCCTCCGCAGCGGGACGACATCGGTGCGCAGGTGCGGCATCGTCGGCCGCGCGGCTTCGGGGGTGGCCAACAGGGCGACGATGGTGATCGGTTGCTGGCAGTGCGGGCAGTCGCGGGTCGCGGTCGGCTCCAACGGGTCGCGGGCTGCGGCGGGTTGCCGAGAGGCGGGACGAGCCGGTGGCGGCGGGGGGAGCTGGGACCGGGCCGGTGGCGCGGATGGTGGCGCCTGGCCGAGCCGACGGGCGCGTTCCTCGTCCAGGGCCTGGTCGCGGCGGTGCTCGGCTTCGCGACGGCAGACCATCGAGCAGTAGACGGTGCGGACGGTCTTCCCAGCCTGGAAGGGGTTGTCGCAGACCGGGCAGGTCCGGGTCTCCATATGAGCCTCACTGCGGCGCGATGCGGTGCGGCACTCGGCCGAGCAGAACCTCCGCTTGCGGCTCAGGTCGGTGGTGAACTCCTCGCCGCACTGCGGGCAGAGTCGCTGCTTGGGCAGATGCGCGCATCCCCGTTCCCGGCAGGTCGGCGAGCAGTACTTGCGCCGGCTGGCCGCGGAGGTGACCGTGAAGCCGGTCCCGCACTCGGGGCAGCTCCGCTCCAACTCGTCGTAGACGTTGTCGAGTTCACGAGACACGGGCGTTCACTCCCTGTCGAAGGGCCTCAGCGTGGTTTTGGTGGTGGCGGAGCCGGTAGGAGGGGCCGTCGATACCGACCACGGTGGCCCGGTGCAGGAGCCGGTCCAGCATCGCGGCGGCGACGGTCGCATCCCCGAAGGCCGAGGCCCAGTCGGCGATGCCGACATTGGTGCTCAGGATCGTGCTCGACTTCAGATACCTCTGGTTGATCACCTGGAACAATGCCGAGGCGCCGTCCTCGGGCATCGGAAGGTAGCCGAGTTCGTCGATCTATGTGGATATCCGCATAGATCGACCTATGCCGATCCCGCGACTATGCGGAAGCCGTGCGTGTTGTTCCGCTCCTTAGTGGGGTTTCGGCTGTGTGCGGCTCTGCATAGTTTCCGTGCCGGGCAGCCTCGTGAGCGCGGGGGCAGGCTGCCCCCGCGAGGGAGGTGGCTATGCCGTTCGGAAGTACGCGCCGGAAGGCGGGGGTCCTGACCGCTCAGGTCGAGGACTATCGGTCCTGGCTCGCGGAGCGCGGCTATACGCAGCTGACGGTGCGGAACATGCTCAAGGACTTCGGGCAGGTCGGGGTGTGGCTGGCCGGACTTGGCCTGTCGGCGGCCGACGTGAGCGAGGAACTGCTGGACCGGTTCACTTCGGACTTGCAGGCGGCGGGGCGGCGCCGGCTACCCGGGCCGCGCGGGATGCGGCCCATGCTGGCCTATCTTCGCGGGGCATCGCTCACGCCGACACCGGGAGAAGAACCGTCCGAGCTGAACACCCTGATCCGTCAGTACGACTTGTGGATGGAACGGGAGCGTGGCCTGGCGGCGGCGACGAGGCTGCGCTGCCGCAACACCGCCCGCCGCTTCCTGGCCGAGCAGGCCATGCCCGGGGGCGTGCTCGCCCCCGGCGCTCTGACAGGCCAGGACCTGAACGCGTTCCTGCTGCGCGAGTGCGCGCGCGTCTCGGCCGGCTCGGCGAAGCAGCGGGTGGCGGAACTGCGTTCCCTGATGCGGTTCCTGCACCTGCGAGGTGCGATTCCGCTGCGACTGGACGCGGCGGTGCCGCCGGTGGGCGGCTGGCGCCTGGCCGGGATCCCGCCACTGATGTCCGCGGCCGATGTCCAGCGCATCCTGGACCACTGCCCCCGCGAGGGCGGCATCTTCGTCCGTGACTTCGCGATCCTGATGCTGGTGGCGCGGCTGGGGCTGCGCTCGGTGGAGGTGGCTCGGCTGCGGCTGGACGATGTGGACTGGCGCGCGGGCGAGATCGCCGTGCGGGGCAAAGGCCGCCGCGAGGACCGTCTCCCGCTGCCCACCGACGTCGGCGAGGCCCTGGCCACCTACCTCACCGGGACCCGGCCCCAAGCGGCATCGCGCCAGGTGTTCCTGACCGGCCGGGCTCCGTGCGCACCGATCCGCGCGGACCTGGTGGGCGACGTCGTCGAGCGCGCCTGCCTGCCCAGAGTCGGCCCGCACCGGCTGCGGCACGCGCTGGCCGGGGAGATGCTGCGGCAGGGCTCGGGGCTGATGGCGATCGGCCAGGTGCTTCGCCACCAGGACCTGGCCACGACAGCCCTCTACACGAAGGTCGATTTCACCGCGCTCCGCGCCGTCGCGCGGCCCTGGCCCGGGACGGAGGCGGCGTGACCGAACTGCGGCAGGCACTGGACGACTACCTGCGGCTCCGCCGGTCCCTCGGGCACAAGATGGCCGAGGCCGCATGGCTGCTGCCGGACTTCATCGCCTTCCTGGAAGAACGCGGGCAGACCACCGTGACCGTCACCGCCGCGCTCGCCTGGGTGAGGAAGCGCGAGAACGAGGTGGTGACGACCGTGAGCCCGCGCCGGATCACCGCGGTCCGCGGCTTCGCCCGCTATCTCAGCGGCGTCGACCCGGCGACCGAGATCCCGCCGCTCGGCCCGGTGCCGCACCGGCAACGCTGGCGGCAGCCGTTCATCTACTCCGATGCCGACGTCATCGCGGTCATGACAGCGGCCGACGGGATCGGCCCGCCGTTGCGCGCGGCCACCTACCGGACTCTGATCGGCTTGCTGGCCGCCACGGGACTGCGGGTCGGGGAAGCGATCAACCTCGACCACGACGACATCGACTGGGCCGAGGGCGTGCTGCGGATCCGGGAGACCAAGTTCGGCAAGTCCCGCCTGGTCCCCCTGGAACCGAGCGGCGTCGACGCGCTGCGGGAGTACGACGTTTCGCGGAACCGGATCGCGCCGCGTCCCGAGGATCCGTCGTTCTTCGTCTCGCGCACCCGCCGCCGCCTGATCTACGCGGTCGTCGCCCCGACGTTCCGGCGGTTGGTGACCAGCGCCGACGTCGGCACCGACGCGCCCAACCCGCCCCGGCTGCACGACTTTCGGCATTCCTTCGCCGTTCGCGCCCTGCTGACCTGGTATCGAACCGGCGCCGACGTCCAGGCGAAGATCCCGTCGCTGTCCACCTATCTCGGGCACCGGGAACCATCCTCCACCTACTGGTACCTGTCAGCGGCACCGGAGCTGCTGGCGCTGGCGGCGGCCCGCCGAGAAGGCGTCGGAAAGGCAGCACGGCCATGACCTCGATCGGTCCCACCCTGCAGTCGTTCTTCATCGACCGGCTGGTCCGCCAGCGCCAGGCCAGCCCCCGCACCGTCGCCGCCTACCGCGACACGCTCCGCCTTCTCCTCGGCTTCGTCCAGCGCCGCACGGGCACCGCCCCGGAGAAGCTGGACTGGTGCGACCTGGACTCGGATGTCATCTCCGCGTTCCTCAACCATCTGGAGGTCGAACGCGGCAACAGCGCACGCACCCGCAACGTCCGGCTGACCGCGATCCGCTCCCTGTTCTCCTACGCGGCTCTCCAGCACCCCGAGCACGCCCTCCTCATCCAGCGCGTCCTGGACATCCCGCCCAAGCGATACGACAAGAGGAGCGTGACCTTCCTGACCGGCGTCGAGGTCGACGCACTGCTTGCGGCACCGGACACCCGGCGCTGGGAGGGACGGCGGGACAAGGCCATGCTCGCCCTGGCCGTCAAGACCGGTCTGCGGGTCTCCGAACTCACCGGCCTGGACCGCGGCGACATCACCCTCGGAGAGGGCGCCGCCGTCCGCTGCGAGGGCAAGGGCCGCAAGCACCGTGCCGTCCCGCTCGACCGCGGTGTCCAGGAACTGCTGCGGTCCTGGCTTGACGAACGCTCCGGGAAGGGCGGTGGCCCACTGTTCTGCACTCGAACCGGACGTCGCCTTACCCGTGACGCCGTCGCCCAGCGCCTGAGCGTCCACATCCGGACCGCCGCGGAAGCCTGCCCGACGCTCCTCGGCAAGCGCGTCCACCCGCACGTCCTACGCCACAGTTGCGCTATGTCGCTGTTGCAGGCCGGAGTTGACACCACGGTCATCGCGCTCTGGCTCGGCCACGCCGGCGTCCGCTCCACCGACGCCTACGTCCACGCCGACATGTCCATCAAGGAGGGGCCCTCGCCCGCACCGCGGCGACGACTGCCCGGCCGGGCCGCTACCAGCCCACCGACAAGGTCCTCGCGTTCCTCGACCGCTTGTGAGCCGCCAACTATGCCGAGACTCGGGGCTCGTCAGGCCCTGGCGTCCGGGCTCACGAACCCGTGCCTCGGCATAGTCGCGGGCTCGGCATAGGTCAATCTATGTGGATATCCGCATAGATCGACGAGCTCGGCTACGTCAAGCTCGACCGCCACGGCGCGGAGCTCCTGTTCCAGATCTTCACCGAGCGCGAGGAACGACATGCGATCGCCGTCGCGTCGAACCGGCCGTTCACCACGTGTCGACGGTCACGTAATTCCCCGCGGCTAACTTCACGTAATTCCCCAGGACGTCGTCCCTCCGCTGGGGGCACCGGCTTCGTGCGTCGGGAA
>NZ_JBSGBN010000251.1:0-5232 GCF_053601275.1 Streptomyces sp. NPDC004752
AGACCGTCAGGAACCAGCCGTTGCGACAGATCGACACCCACAAGCAGCAATGATGCCCCAGCTCACCACATCACCACGTGAGACATCCTCTTAGCCCTTCAGTTGTAGTTCGCTGATCAGATTTGCCGGGTAACTCACTGCCATGGACGACTGGTCCGGCGATGTGGCGCAAGTAGCCGAATGGAATGCTGAGTTGGAGGAGTTACTGCTGCGGGTCGGTGACGTCTTCCCTCGGGCGGATCTGCGGCGGCGGGCGAAGGCGTGTGTGCGCGGGCTGTTGGGTCCGGTCTCGCGCAAGAACGGCTGGCAGTTGGCCGAGTATGCCGGCTGGCGACGCCCCGACGGGCAGCAGCACTTACTGGACCGGGCAAAGTGGGATGTCGATGAGCTGCGCGACCGAGTCCGACGGTATGCGCTGGACGGGCTGGCAGCAGCGCTGGTGGGGTGCTGGTCATCGATGAGACCGGGTTCGCCAGGAAGGGCCAGACCTCCGTCGGCGTGGCCCGGCAGTTCACCGGCTCACTCGGCGGTGTCTTCCCGTGCCAGATCGGGGTGTTCGCGGCCTGGGCTACCACTCGCGGGGCAGTGCTTGTCGACCGGGAGATCTACCTGCCGCAAGTCTGGACCGACGACCCCGAGCGGTGCGCGGCTGCGCACGTGCCTGGGACGGTCTGCTTCGCCACCAAGCCCCGCCTCGGCGAGAAGATGATCGACCGGATCCTCCCCGGGCTTCCGGAGAACACCTGGCTGGCCGCCGACGAGGTCTACGGCCGAGATGGTGCCTTCCGCTCCTTCGCACAGGACCGTCAACTGCCTTACGTCGTCAATGTCTCCAGTGCCCAGACTGTACTGCCCCGGCCGGGCCGGCGGCGGATCGACAAGCTGGCCGCTGCCGCGGACGACAGCGAGTGGCAACTGATCGAAGCCGGCCCGAGCCAGACAGGCTCCCGCTGGTGGCAGTGGTGGATCCGCCGGATCGTCGACCCGGAGGAGCCCGTCGGCGCCGCAGTGCAGGGGCAGCCCTGGTACGGCCGCTGGATGATCGCCCGACGTCGCCCTGAGACGCCCGACGACCTCGACTACTACCTGGCCTGGGGCCCGGCCGACACTCCGCCGGAACACCTGGCCCACGTCGCCGGCGCGCGCTGGCGGGTGGAAGACGCGATCAAACTCGGCAAGCACCAATGCGGGCTGGCCGACTACGAAGTGCGCCACTGGCACGGCTGGTACCGGCACATCACCCTGTCGATGCCGGCCGCCGCGTTTCTGGCAGTGCAGGCCGCCGCGGACGGCCCTCGCGCCGCCGCGCCGCCCCAGGAAGCGACCAGTGGTGACGAGCCGGAGGAGGAGCCGAAAAGGGGGAGCACGAGGACACCACCAGTCCCGAACAACTCATCCCCTACACCGCGGCCGAGATCCGCAAGCTCCTTGCGCTCATCCACCCACCGCCTCTACCCGAGGACGACCGAGTCGCCTACGGACTGTGGTGGTTACGCTGGCGACGACATCACCAGGCCGACGCCAACGAGCATCATCGCAGACGCCGGACCCGTGAACTCGCCCTGAACTACAACTGAAGGGTTAGGCGACGACGTTCACAAAGCCGGGCAACGGATTCCATCCGGTTCTCGTCATGGACTTCACCACTCTTCGTGCAGAGATTTAAACGAGTGGCATTCATCCGGATTTTCTCACGGCATCGGGCGATTTTTCTTGATGATTTCATGAGTCCGTGCCAGCGCCTTTATCTGGGCGGTGTTGTAGAGCTCGGCCACGGCGGGAACTATTCCCTCCAAGACGAATTTCTCTCCTTTCGATGAGGACCTCTCAGGGTCGGCCATCCAGGGGAAGCGCACCTGGTGTCCGGCGACGACAGGCGCGAGCCGGTACGCCAACGCTTCGACGGTGGCGTCATCGGCGTCGGATGGCAGACGTTCAAGCTCCTCCTCGACGTCGGTGTGTTCGCCCAGCAACTGGCGGAGGTCACCGAGCGCTCCCAAATCGAACACTTGCGAGTAGATCGTAATCAGAGCATGGTCCCGCTCGGAAAGCGCTTCAGCTATCGACTCGAAAGGGGCAGGCGTGCCGATAGGAGCGCGGTGCTTGAAAAAGACAGCGAGTTCGGCACGAATGCGCTGCAAGCGCTCGATGGTCTTGGCCAGCTCTGCGTCCATCACGGCCAAAGCCTGGTCGGGGTCCTCATCCGCGCGCCCCATGGCCCCGATATCCGCCAGGGACAGTCCCAGCTCTCTCATCCGGGTAATCTGCATCAGCCGCACGAGATGAGCGACCTGATAGTTCTTGTAACCGTTGCGGGAGCGTTCCGGTTCATCAAGGAGGCCGACGCGGTGGTAATGACGGACCGTCTTGACGGTCGTACCGGCGAGTTCCGCGAGTTGCCTCGTGCTCCACGACTTCTTTGCCATGGTCGTCTCCTCCTCGTCGCGTTAGATCGTTCCGTGGTAGATCATGCCCGCGCTGTTGTACGCAACGTGGACAGCGACAGCGGGCCAGATGGAACCCGAGGACCGGAGCAGCAGACCGGTCGCGATCCCGATCACGAACGCCAGCGGCATGACGCTGTTGATGCCGTGGGCCACTGCGAAGTTCGCGGCACTCACAGTGACAGCCACCCAGGGCCCCCAGCGGTACAGGAAATTCGCGAGCACACCGCGAAACAAGCACTCCTCACCGACCGGAGTCAGAATTCCGCCAAGTACGACTGTTACCGCAAGGGACTGGATACCTGAGCTTGCGGCTTCGCGGTAACTCTCCTGCACGTCCTCCGAGCCGGGGAAGAACGGGTCGAAGACCGCAGAGACCGGCCAGCTGAGCCCAAAGCACACAATGCCGACCACCATGCCCACGATCAGCCAGCCTGGCGAGACGCCCCGAAGCCCGAAGGGACGTACATCGCGGATGCGGACGATAGCGGCGAGCGTGAACGCACCAAGAGGGGCAAGGCCCGAGATCAGGAAGTTGACGTGCCCCGGTGAGACTGGTGCATCGTCCGGGAGCCGTACGCCTATCACGCCGCCGATCAGGTAGAGGACCAGTGCTGCGAGGACCGCGACCACCAGTTCGACCCAGCCTGGCCTGGTGACGGCAGATGTGTTACGGGCAGGTGCGACAGAATTCATGGGGGGCATGCCGACAGTCTCAACCCTGCCCTTTGGGCAAGGTCAAGCAGACTGCTCCGTGGGCATCATGGCTCAGTAGTCGGCCTGCGAGCTCCCGCCCCGAAGACCACCCGAGGGCGGCCAAGGGGCGGCAGCCGTCTGACTCGAAGGATCAGCGGCCTGTTCCGTGTCTCACCTCCGGTTCCGGGCCCGGCCTCTGGCCGACGGACCGACAGGGGCCTCACGGGTCGTCGTGTCCGTGCCGCAGAGCCCGCGAAAGCATGGGCGGAGAGAGCCGGACCGGGGCCCGGCACTCTCCGCCCCGGGCCACAGCGGACGTCAGTCACGCCTGCACGTGACGTCCTTCTCCGGCATCACGCCGTCGGCCAGCCACTCCGTTCCTACGTTGAGTGCGCACGCGTTGCGGCCGAAGACATAGACGCCGTGACCGCTGCCGTCGACACTGACCAGTCGGGAGCGGTCGGGAAACTTCTCGCGGAACAGTTCCCCGCCGCGCAGCGGGGTCACCGGATCGCGACGGTTCTGCATGATCAAAATGTTGGACGGTCCCTCGTCGTTGATCGGGATCTGTGGTTCAGACGGGCCGAACCGCCAGAAGGCACACGGCAGGATGTTGGCCGCCGCAGCGCCGAACAGGGGGTACCGGTTGCGGTCCGCCGCGACATTCTTCCGGTAAGTCCGTACATCGCTGGGCCACTTCACGTCGTTGCAGGTAACGGTGAGGAAGACCGACCACGAGTTGGAGTAGGAGGCTCCCTCGACCGCTGACGGGGCAGGGGTCTGGAGCTTCGCTGCCAGCCGCTTGACCGCAGGTTGGTCGGCGCCTTCAATGGCCTCCCAGAGCTGCGCGAGCTGCCCGTACCTCCGCTCACCGAACAGGCTGCCGAACGCGGCGGCCCGAAACTGCCGGCCGTCCAGGCCGAGGTCGGGCTTCTCGTCGAGTCGCCGGGCAAGGGTGAAGTACGTCTGACGCACCTCCCGCGCTGTCCGGCCGAGGCCGTACGAACTGTGGCGTGCGGCAGCCCACTTGGCGAAGTCGGGGAAGGTCTGCTCCATGCCGAGCGCATACCGGCGGATACCCGCGGGGTCCAGCGCCGTGTCGCCGAGGTTGCTGTCGATCAGGACACGGTCGGTGGTATCCGGGAACATCGAGGCATACGCGGCCCCCAGCGCTGATCCATATGACAGCCCGAAAAAGCTGGCCTTTTTCTCACCGAGCGCGGCTCGGATGCGGTCCAGGTCCCGGGCGGTATTCGCCGTCGTGATGTGGGCCATGCGCCCATCCACGTCGTTGGCCGCACACTGGTCAGCAACGCCCTTGGCGATCTTCGCCTGCGCGAGCACCGCAGCATCGTCCACCGCGAAGGGCGGAATGTTGCCGATGTAGTCCTGCCCGACGGTGAACTTGCAGTCGATCGGCGCGGAACGCCCGAAACCACGGGTATCCATTCCGATCAGGTCGTAGCTGTCGAGAACCTTCGACGGGATGCCCAGATCGACCAGCGTGGCAGGCATCGTCAGCGCCGACCCTCCGGGACCACCTGGGTTCAGCAGGAGAACACCCCGCCGCTTCTTCGGATTGTCACTGGCCAGTCGGGACACCATCAGGTCGATCTGGTCCCCGTTTGGTTTGGCGTAGTCCAACGGTACACGGACCGTCCCGCACTGGACGTTGAGGTCCGGTGCAGCAACAATCACGTCGCTCGGGCAAGCGCTCCAGACCATTTCGCTCGCGTCGTCCCGATCGGCGACGGCGGGCGTCGTAGCCAGCGACCCTGCCAGGCCGATCACGAATGCCAGAGCCAGTACCCGGCTTCTGCTACGTTTGCGATTCACGGACGGTCCTCCCGGATGAGCGGCAACAGGATTCTGCTGCCCTCCAGTGCACTCCGTGCCCAAGGGGCCAGGTCAAGTCTCATGTCACCCGCTGGCACTACTCGGCCCGAAGGCGTACTCCCCTGAGACGACCTCCGGACCCGAACGGGGGTTAGCCCTTAATCGGGGACACCCTGATCATTGGATCGTGAGGATCCGAAGAACAGGAGTTCCCGTTGGGGACGTCGAAGTACTCGCCTGAGTTCCGGGCTGATGC
>NZ_JBSGBN010000252.1:0-5191 GCF_053601275.1 Streptomyces sp. NPDC004752
AGGCCGGCGCAGCGTCTAGTCGACCTGTGCCGTCTGTACCAGGGTCATGGTCCGGCGGGCCACGCGCATGGCTCGGCCGCGGGGCAGGATGCGGGGCTTGATGTTCCCGAACAGATAGCCCTCGGTGGGCGGACAGGACAGCAGCAGGCCGGGGGAGTTGACCTCCTGGAGGCGGCGCAGCAGGGCCTCCTGGAGGCCGCGCCCGGCGCCGGACGCGGAGCGGGCGACGACCATGTGCAGACCGACCTCGTAGCCGAGCGCGAGATGGTCCAGGAGCGGTATGAACGGGTTGTTGCCGGGACCCGTGCCGATCATGTCGTAGTCGTCGACCAGGACGAACAGCCGCGGCCCCGTCCACCAGTCGCACAGCCGCATCCGGTCCGGGGTGATGTCCGCGCCCGGCACCCGGAGCCGGATCGCCCGTGCCGCGCCGTTGACCAGTTCGCGCAGCGCGTCGATGGACACGGCGTGCCCCAGCCGGTACTCCTGCGGGACCGCCTCCACCAGGTCACGGCGGTAGTCCACGACCAGCACCCGGGCCTCCTCGGGCGTATACCGCTCGGTGATGGCGCGGGCGACGAGCCGCAGCAGATTGGTCTTGCCGCTTTCCGTGTCGCCGACGACGAGCAGATGCGGGGTGACGGCGAAGTCGTGCCAGGCGGGGGCGAGTTTGTCCTCCTCGACGCCCAGCGCGACACGCAGTCCGCCCTCCGCGGTGGTCTGCGGGGCAGGCAGTTCGCCGCTGGACAGCTGGGGCGGCAGCAGCCGTACCTCGGGCGCCTGCGGACCCGTCCAGTGCTCCTTGACGTCCAGGATCAGGGCCGATGCCCCGGCCGCGAGGTCGTCGGCGCTCTCCGCGCCGTCGATCCGGGGCAGCGCCGACAGGAAGTGCAGTTTGCTGTCGATGGTCAGGCCCCGTCCCGGTACGGAGGGCACCGTCCTGGCCCGACGGGTGTCCACCATGGACTCGATGGGGTCACCCATCCGCAACTCGACCCGGGTGCCCGCCTGGTCGCGCACGGCGGCGGCCAGTTCCACCCAGCGGGCGGTGGTGACGACCAGATGGATGCCGTAGTTGAGGCCGCGGGCGGCGATCCGGGTGAACGTCTGGATCAGGTCCTGGTGGTCCTGGCGGACGGTGGACCAGCCGTCCACGACCATGAAGACGTCACCGTGCGGCTGATCGGCGAACTCACCGGCCGCCCGGCGGGCGCGGTAGTCGGGCATCGAGGCGATGCCATGCTGGAGGAAGAGCCGTTCGCGGTCCTCCAGGATGGCGGTGACCTCGGCGACGGTCCGCCCGATCCGCTCGGTGTCGACCCGGGCGGCCACCGAGCCGACGTGCGGCAGCCCGACCAGCCCGGCCAGTGATCCACCACCGAAGTCAAGGCAGTAGAACTGGACTTCACGCGGGGTGTGAGTGAGTGCCAGCGCCGAGATCAGGGTGCGTACGACGGTGCTCTTGCCGCTCTGCGGGCCGCCCGCGATCGCCATGTGTCCGCCGGCGCCGGACAGGTCGACCGTCAGCAGGTCCCGCACCTGGTCGAAGGGCCGGTCGACGATGCCGACGGGCACCGAGAGACGCCCACGGCCCGCCCAGCCCACCGTGGTCAGGCCGTACTCGGGGTGCGGTGCCAGCGGCGGGAGGAGCTGGTCGAGAGAGGGCGAGGCGTCCAGCGGCGGCAGCCACACCTGATGGGCGGGCGGTCCGGAGCCGCGCAGCCGGTCCAGGGCCGCCGCCATCAGCGTCTGCGCAACGCCCGCCTGCTCCTCCTCGTCCGGCGCGGCCACAGTCGCGTCCGGCTCGTCCGGGGTCTCCGGCGCCGGACGGGGCGCGATCCACTCCGTCGTCCAGGGCACGACCTGGCCGGCCGCCCGCGCCTGGGCCACCGGCCCGCTGCGGTGCTCGTAGGGCCCGGAGACATAGGCGGCGCGGAACCGGGTCAGCTCCTCCACACCGCTCTTGAGATAGCCGCCGCCGGGCTGCGGCGGCAGATGGTAGGCGTCCGGCACACCCAGCACACCCCGGCTCTCCATGGCCGAGAAGGTGCGCAGACCGATGCGGTAGGAGAGATGGCTCTCCAACTGGTGCATCCGGCCCTCGTCCAGACGCTGCGAGGCCAGCAGCAGATGCACGCCGAGGCTGCGCCCGAGCCGGCCGATCATCACGAACAGTTCCATGAACTCCCGGTGCGCGGCGAGCAGTTCGCTGAACTCGTCGACGATGACGAACAAACTGGGCAGCGGCTGGAGCGGGGTGCCCGCGGCCCGCGCCTTCTCGTACTCCAGCGCCGAGGTGTAGTTGCCGGCCGCGCGCAGCAGTTCCTGGCGCCGGATCAGCTCGCCGTGCAGGGCGTCCTGCATACGGGAGACGAGCGCCACCTCGTCGGCCAGGTTGGTGATCACCGCGGAGGTGTGCGGGAGTTCGTCCAGGCCGAGGAAGGTGGCGCCGCCCTTGAAGTCCACCAGGACGAAATTGAGGGTGTCCGAGGAGTGGGTGAGCGCGAGCGCGAGCACCAGGGTGCGCAGCGTCTCGCTCTTGCCGGAGCCGGTCGCGCCGATCAGCATGCCGTGCGGGCCCATGCCGCCCTGCGCGGCTTCCTTGATGTCCAGCTCCACCGGCTGGCCCTCGGCGCTGATGCCGATGGGCACCCGCAGCCGGTCCGAGCCGCCACGGCGCGCCCACAGCTCCAGCGGGTCGAAGCGGTGCAGG
Organism: Streptomyces sp. NPDC004752; assembly: GCF_053601275.1. NCBI lineage: Bacteria > Bacillati > Actinomycetota > Actinomycetes > Kitasatosporales > Streptomycetaceae > Streptomyces > Streptomyces sp. NPDC004752. The sequence continues at coordinate 2,714 of NZ_JBSGBN010000252.1, forward strand.
TCGGTGATGCCGAGCAGCGATGTCAACTCGATGTCCGCGGACATCGGTTCGGCGGTGTCGCCGCCGAACGCCATCCGGTACGGGGACAGCCGCATGGCCACTGCCCGCGCCATGGCCGGACCGAGCCGGTCGGGGCGGCCGAGCAGCGTGTGCTGCTCCTGGCGGTTGCGGTCGGTGCGCACCAGCGTGACGGTGCCGTCGCCCCGGCTCCTTCGCCCGCCGGTGCCCTCGTCCTCGCTGAACTCCAGGCGCAGCGTGGAGCGTCCGGGACGCCAGGCCAACTCACCGGACAGATCCAGCACTACGGCGTTGCGGAACCCGGCGCCGTCGAACCGGTGGCCGCTCGGCACGCTTCCCTGGTCCACCACGATCACCGTGAACGGTTCCTCCCGGCCCGGCACGGCCTCCGGGTCGAACGGCGGTCGCTCCTGGAACTCCGCGCCGAGCAGGTCCTCCAGGCCGGTCATGGTGGACACGACCAGTCGCACAGGACCGGCGCCGTCCTGGTCCTCGGTGTGCAGGGCGTGCGGCAGCCACTTCACCCAGTCCCAGTCCGCGCGCCGGTCCTCGGACACGCAGAAGGCCAGCCACAGGTCGTCGGGCGCATGGAACACGGCGAGCTGCGTCACCAGGGCCCGTACGGCGTCGCGGATACGCTTCTCGTCACCCCGGAACAGCACCCGCGACCAGGCCCGCAGAGACAGCGCGATGGGCTGGTCGGGGACGGTCGCGTAGGCCCGTATGAAACTGCGCAGGGCGTGCGCGGACAGCGGTTCCAGGTCCTCGACGGGCTTGGTGGACATCGGCGCCAGGCGCAGCCCCAGCCGCTGCCCGCCGACCGCGAGCCGGGCCTCGCCGAAGTCGTCCTGCCCGGGCCTGCGTTCCCACAGCCGGGAGGTGCGGGCCAGCGACGACAGCGCGCCGGGTTCGGGATGCCGCCAGGACAGGGCGTACTGCTGTTGCACGAACGCCCCGCGGACCTGGATCCGGGTCTGCCGGAGGTAGCGCAGATAGTCGCGGCGCTCGCCCTTCAGCCGGCGTTTGCGGTCGCCGGCCTTGCGCATCACCTGGCCCAGGATCATCAGTCCGGAGGCGGTCACCATCAGCGCCAGGGCGGTGTAGCCGAGGGTCGAACTGCCGTTGCCCATGCGGATGAACAGCAGCATCATCGAGGCCGACATCATGCCCATGGGCAGGTAGTTCCACACCGCGGAGGTGTCGGGCACGATCTCCGGCAGGGTGGGCGGCTCTTGGAGGCTCAGCTCTCCCTCGGGCATGTCCGGGGCCCGGCGGCGGGCCGGACGACGGAAGAGAACCACACTCAAGGGACTGCCTCCTCGGCGGCGAGAGTTCACCCGGCGGCAACGGTGGGCCGGGCGGAAGGGTCGGACCAAGCGGCCAGACGGACGCAGTGGTCGGTCTGACGGAGCGGCCAGACGGGGGGATTGGTCAGAGGGGCGGGGTGGTCCGGCAGCCGGGGCGGTCAGTCGGACGGAGAGGTCGGACAGGCGGGGCGGGTGGAGCGGTCGGACAGTCGGTCGGTCGGACGGGTGAGCGGTCGGACGGACGGTGTCGGGAGCGGCGGCAGGGCGAGGCGGTGCCGGCACCAGAACTGTAAAGCTCCGGTGTATGAACTTGTCGGCGGGGCGGGCCTTTTCGACGGCGGGTCCCCAGGGGCAGGTTCCCAGAGACTGGTTCCCCAGAGGCGGGTTCTTCGGGAGCCGGCGCCTCGGGAGCGGGCGCTTTGGGTCGGGCCACCCCGGACGGGACCGGAAAAGATTTTGTAGGGTACAGCCGTCCGATTCCAGACGCCGATCTCGCGCGTCGGTCCCGGCACCCCCACTGCCACAAGGTTTCTTCCATCCTCACTGCCTGAAGGCCCCTGTCCCATACTCGGAGAGACGAGCGAGCCTTGACCGACAGCACGGTGGCACATCTGTGCCGGATCACGGTACGAGCGCCCCAGAAATCCATGGATCTGGCCGTACCCGGTGACATACCGGTGGCCGATCTGCTGCCCGCCCTGCTCGACTACGCCGGTGAAGACATCCAGGAGGCCGGCCTCGAACACGGCGGCTGGGTGCTCCAACGGCTGGGCGGCGCACCCCTGGACGAGGAGTCCACGCTCGACGCGGCCGGGGTCCGCGACGGCGAGACCCTCCACCTCAGACCGCGCGCCGACGCGCTGCCCGAGCCGCACTTCGACGACCTGGTCGACGGCATCGCCACCAACATGGAACGCCGCCCGTTCGCCTGGACCCCGACGGTGAGCCGACGGGTGCTGATCGGCCTCACGGTGACCGCGCTGGCCGCCGGATCGGTGCTCCTCGCCCTGCCGGGCATGGACATCCGGCTGCGCGTCGGCATCCTTTTCGCCGGCGGGCTGCTGATGCTGGCCGGCGCGGCCTCGGCGAGCCGGGCCGTCGGCGACGCCGGCGCCGGCGCCGCGCTGGGTGTGATGGCCACCCTGTACTGGAC
>NZ_JBSGBN010000253.1:0-5062 GCF_053601275.1 Streptomyces sp. NPDC004752
GCCCCGCCGGGCGCATCAGGCGCGCCCGGCGAACCGGTCGACCGGGAACGTGCCGCGGCACGCGGCAGTCCGGAGCCGGAGGAACCGTCGCCGCGGGGGTGGTCCGCGGCGCGGGTGGTGCGGGAGGACATGATGGCTCAGTCGCCCTTCGCCATCGCCTGCTCGCCGTTGCTCTGGAGGTCGGCGAGGATCTTCTTCGGGTCGGCGGTGCGCAGCGCCTGCAGATCGGTGTTGAACTGGCTGAGCACCTTGTCGAATCCGGCGATGGTCACCGGGCCCTGCGCGTACGTGGCGCCGTCCACCCATGCCTTGGCCTCCGGCACGCGCTGCGCGTACGTGGCCAGCGAGCTGGTGCGGGAGGGCATGACACCGAAGGCGTCCGCGAACTTCAGCTGCTGCTCACCGGAGCTGAGGTACTTCACCAGATCCACGCCGGCCGTCCGGTGTGCGCTCTCGGCGGCCACGCCCCAGCAGTTGCTGAAGGCGAGCGTGCCCTTGCCGGCCGGTCCCGCGGGCAGCTCCACGACCTTGTACTTGACGTCCGGGTAGTCGGCCTTCATGGCTCCGGCCAGCCAGTTGCCCTCGATCGTCATCGCGGCCTTGCCCTTGCCGAGGGCCTCGCCGCCCCAACTGGTGTCGACGCCCTGGGCGTACTTCATCGAACCCGACTTCAGCAGCGACTGCGCGAAGTCGAGGCCCTCCGCGTTCTTGGGGCCGGCGGCGGTCATCTTCGTCTGCCGTGCGTCGGTGACCCAGCCGCCCGCCTCCTTCATGAAGACGCCGAGCCGCTGGTACTCGTTGGTGGTGACCAGACCGGTCACCCCGTCACCGGTGAGCTTGTCCGCGACCTGCTTCAGCTCGGCCCAGGTGGTCGGGTAGTCCTTGTCGGTCAGTCCGGCCTTCTGCCACAGCTCGGTGTTGATGGCGAGGCCCAGCGTGGAGGTGTCCTTCGGCAGACACATCAGCCGTCCCTCGTAGGAGAAGGAGGAGCGCAGCTGCGCCGAGAAGTCGTCCGCGTCCTTGATCTGGTCGCCGTACGCGTACAGCGAGCCTGCCTTGGCGTAGTTGGCGAACTGGTCGGAGTTGACGTAGAAGACGTCCGGCGGCTTGTGCCCGGCGAATGCCTGCGCCAGCTGCTGGTTCATGTCCTTGGCGACCTCCACGGTCACCGTGTTGCCGGACTTCTTCTCGTAGGCGGCCGTCGCCTCCTTGACGGCCTTGGTCTCGGCGTCGCCCGACGTGGCGATGAGCACTGTCAGGTGCTGCTTGGCGCCGGAGTCCTGCTTGGTCTCCTTGCTGTCGCCGAAATTCGACGAACAGCCGGTGGCGGCCATGAGAGCCGCGCAGGTGGCGAGGGCTGCGGCGGCCGTGCGGGTGGTCATTGCTTCCTCCGTGTACTCGGGATGGGACGTGCGGCTCCACCCGGGCGACGCGGCGGACCGCGATCCGGGGTGGGGAGGAGAAGAGGAGAGGTGTGGGGCCCGTGCGGGCCGGTGTGCGAGGGATCGGGCAGGTGTGTGAGGGATCGGGCCGGTGTGCGAGGGCTCGGTGGACGGCGTCTAGGGGGTCGCCGGTCCGCCCGGACCGGCATCTGCGCCGTGCACGCTGTCGCGTACGACCAGCGACGGTGCCAGCAGCACCCGTTCCGGGGGCGCACCCGCGTCGGCGATCCGGGCCAGCAGCAGGCGCAGGCACTCCCGGCCGACCGCCTCCAGCGGCTGCTCGATCGAGGACAGCGCGGGTGAGAGGAGCGCGGCGGTCGGGGAGTCGTCGAAGCCGATCACGGCGACGTCCCGGCCCGGCGCGGCGCCGCGCTCGCGCAGCGCGTGGTAGCAGCCCAGGGCGAGCGTGTCGCTGGCCGCGACCACGGCCGTCGCGCCCGCGTCCAGGAGCGGTTTGACCGCGTTGTGCGCGGCCTCGATGTCGTTGACGCTCTGTGCGCGCCGCGCCCGCGTGGGCAGTCCGTGCCGGCGCATCGCGCGCTGCCAGCCCGTGGCCCGGTCGTCACCGACGTCGGAGCCGCGAGGCCAGCCGAGGAAGGCGATCCGGCGGTGCCCGAGGGCGAAGAGGTGCTCCACCGCGGCCGCCGTACCCGAGGCGCCGTCCACATCGACCCAGTCGCCGACCGGCCGCCCCGACCACATCCGGCCGAAGCCGACGAACGGCACGCCCCGCTTGGCGAGCCATGCCTGGCGGGGATCGTGGCGCGCAGTCCCGCTGAGCACGAACCCGTCGACCTCGTGCTGTCCGAGCAGTTCCTCGTACCCCTCCAGCGTGGGTTCGCCGTCCGGGCTGGCGAACAGCAGCATCCGGTATCCGGCCTCGTCCGCGGCCTGGGACAGGGCGTGCAGAAAACGGTCCATGATCGGGGCCGTGGTGCCGGACGGGGAGGGCTGGATGCCGTAGCCGATCAGCTTGCTGGAGCGGGTGCGCAGCGTCTGTGCGGCGCGGCTCGGCCGGTATCCCATCTCGTCGACGGCCTGCCGTACCCGCTGCAGGGTCTCGGGGCGCAGCAACTGCGGGGAGTTGAGCGCGTTGGACACCGTCTGTGGGGAGACACCGGCCCGGCGGGCGACCATGGCGAGGGTGACCGGGCCCTGGGGGGCCGGGGAACGCGGGGTGCGGGGCATACGGGTCTCCGACAGGAAAGGGCCGTGCAGAGCCCTGGTGGATCGATTTGAGCGTTCCAAAAGCATTGTCATCGCTCTGAAGAGCAGATTAATGTCGTTGGAACGATCTAACGCTGAGAGGTTCTTCTCTTTTGGACACTACTGTCAAGCCCCAGGACACAGGCGACCCGGAATCGGGGGCGGCGGACACCACCGAGGGACTGCAGCCGTTCCTGCACGACGCGGTCGTCACACTCTGCGCGCCCAGCTTCGCGCTCTCCCGCCCGGACGGGCAGATCGAACACGGCGTCGACGGATTCTTCCACGGCGACGTCAGAGCCCTGTCCCGGCTGACCGTCGCGGTCGACGGCATCCCGCTCGCGCCGGTCACCGGCGGCCTCGTCGGCGCCGACCGGGCAGGGTTCCGGGCGATCCTGCGCGGGCTCGGCGAGAGCACCCCGGACCCGGCCGTGGAACTGCACCGCCGGCGCACCGTCACGGCCGGCCGGCTGACGGAGGAGTTCACGGTCGTCAACGCCGGCCGGCAGCACGTGGCCTTCCGGCTCACCGTCACGGCCGGAACCGACCTGGCCCTCATGGAACGCGTCAAGTCAGGCGACCGCCAGGACCTTGTCCCGGCGCGGCCCGCCGACGGCTCCACACTGGCCTGGTCCCGCGACGCCGTCACCGTGCGGCTGGCCGCCGAGCCGGCCGCCGACCGGCTCGACGCCGAGACCGGGCGCCTGGCCTACGACGTCGAACTGGATCCCGGCACCAGTTGGACGGCGACGCTCCACTGCACGGCCGCCCACGCGGACGGCGACCAGTTCCCGGCGCCCGCGGCCGACGCCCTGCCGTGGCGCACCCCCGCGCTGCGCTCCGCGGACCGGCGCTACGACCACTGGCTGCAACAGTCGGTGGCCGACCTGGACCGGCTGCGCCTGACCGACCCGCGGTCGGACGAGGACGGCGCGGCGCCGGCCGGCCGCGTGGACCAGTTCCTCGCCGCAGGTGCCCCCTGGTTCCTCACCCTCTTCGGCCGCGACTCCCTGTGGGCCGCCCGGATGCTGCTCCCGCTCGGCACCGAACTCGCCGCCGGCACCCTGCGCACCCTCGCCCGCCGCCAGGGCGCCGTCGTCGACCCGGCCACCGAGGAGCAGCCGGGCAAGATCCTGCACGAAGTACGGCGCAGCGCCCAGGAGTTCGCGGACACGTTCACGCTGCCGCCGGTGTACTACGGCACGGTGGACGCGACCCCGCTGTGGATCACCCTGCTGCACGACGCCTGGCGCTGGGGCCTGGCCCCGGAGCAGGTCGAACCGCTTCTGCCGCATGCCGAGTCGGCGCTCGCCTGGATGCGCGACCACGGCGACGCAGGCGGCGACGGCTTCCTGAAGTACGTCGACCTGACCGGCCGCGGCCTCGCCAACCAGGGCTGGAAGGACTCCGGGGACGCCGTCCGGCACCAGGACGGCCGCCTCGCCGAGCCGCCCATCGCGCTGTGCGAGGTCCAGGCGTACGCGTACGAGGCCGCGCGCGGCGGCGCGGCCCTGCTCCGGGCGTTCGGCCGGACCGGCGCGGACGACTGGGAGGAGTGGGCCGAGCGCCTCGCCGCGCGCTTCCGCGACCGCTTCTGGGTCGAGGACGCCGACGGCCCCTACCCGGCGCTCGCGCTGGACCGCGACGGCAGGCCCGTCGACGCGATCACCTCCGGATTCGGGCACCTCCTCGGCACGGGCCTGCTGAACCAGGAGGAGAGCGCGCTGCTGGCCGCCCGGCTGACCCGCCCCGACCTCGACTCCGGGCACGGTCTGCGCACCCTCAGCAGTGCCGCGACGGGCTTCAACCCGTACGGCTACCACATCGGCTCCGTCTGGCCGCACGACACGGCGATCGCCGTGCACGGCCTGGTCAGGGCCGGCTTCGCGGATGCGGCGGCGCCCCTTGCGGCGGGTCTGCTGACCGCCTCGACGGCCTTCGAGGCCCGCCTTCCCGAACTCTTCGCCGGCCACGGCGACCAGGCCGGAGCGCGGCCCGCCCCCTACCCCGCGTCCTGCCGCCCGCAGGCATGGGCGGCGGCGGCGTCGGTGCATGTGCTGCGCGCCGGGTTGGGGCTGGACGCGGACGTGCCCGGCGGCACGCTCACCGTGGCGCCCGGATTCGCCCGCTCCTTCGGTCCGTTGACGGTCACCGGGCTTGAGGTCGGCGGGGAGCAGCTCGACATCACGGTGGCCGCGGACGGCACGGTGAGCACACGGGCGCCGGAAGGGCTGAGGGTGATCACCGGCTGAACCCGGCAGACAGGACAGGGCAGGACACGGCAGGGCGCCCGGAGTTTCCGGGCGCCCTGCGCACCTGGTCGGTCTGCCGCCGGGTACGGGTCCACGCGGCCGGCGGCACCGCGAGGCCGCGGGCCACGGCCCGGCGCCGCCGCCCCGGAACGGCTGGCACAG
>NZ_JBSGBN010000254.1:0-5036 GCF_053601275.1 Streptomyces sp. NPDC004752
CGCGGCGAACCACCCCGCTCGGGTACGCGGCATCGCCGCCCTCAACATCCTCACCCAGGACACCAACTGCGGTCTGCTGGGCCCCTTCCACCCCCCTCGCTCGGCATGCCCCGATGCGGTCCGTCTCCTGGGCCGTCTGCCGATCCCGCTCGTCCTGGCCGACAGCCTCCTGCGGATCAGCCACTTCGCCGAGCCCTCACGAATCGACCCGGAAATCCGGCAGCATCCGCGCGAGTTGTACCGCGACCCCGACCAGGTGCGCGTCCTGCTCAGCGTCGCGGCAAACCTGCACGCCTTCGCCGCCTTCGACCCGGCTGCCAGCCTCGAAGTGCCGGTCCTGACCCGTGGAGCCAGAGGAACCGCATCCTGCCGCTCGCCGCCGGGCAGCGGCTGGTCACCGCCTCCCGTCCGGCGGTCGCCCTGTCCGCCTGCCACCTGGCGGTGCTGGAACGACCCGAAGGGGCCAACGCCGTGATCGAGTCCTTCCTGCGGGATCACAGGGCCGACAAGCGCCACCGCGCCAGCGCGCGATCCTGCGCCGTGCCTTCGACCTGGGGATCACCCACTTCGACCTGGCCAACAACTACGGCCCGCCGTACGGCGCCGCCGAGGCCAACTTCGGCACCCTGTTCGCCCAGGACTTCCGTCCCTACCGCGACGAGCTGGTCATCTCCACCAAGGCCGGCTACGACATGTGGCCCGGCCCGTACGGGGAATGGGGCTCGCGCAAGTACCTGCTGGCCTCCCTCGACCAGTCGCTGGACCGGATGGGCCTGGACTATGTCGACATCTTCTACTCGCACCGCTTCGACCCCGAGACCCCGCTCGAGGAGACCATGGGCGCACTCGCGTCCCCGGTCCGGCAGGGCAAGGCGCTGTACATGGGCATCTCCTCGTACGGTCCCGAGCGCACCCGCGAGGCGGCGCGCCTGCTGCGCGATCACCTGCCCTCGTTCTGGCCGCCGTCGGAGTTGGCGGCCACCGGTTGCTCGCACTCCGGCGCGGACCGGTCACGGGGTCGTGGCCATCAATTGGTGGCCCCGGCTTGCAGAGCGCTCGTCCATAGGTCGGTCCACTGCGCGTGGCGGAGTGTGAGGAGTCGGTGCTGTTCGCCTTGCCGGTCGAAGGCGTCTTTCACGGTGTCGGGGCCTTGGGTGAGATGGGCCCATGCCTCGGTGTGCAGGACAACTGCGGTTCGCACGTTGAGCAGTTGGGCGGCCTGAGCTGCCTGTGTGCTGGTCAGGTTCAGGTAGGCGTCGAACAGGGTGGTGCGGCCGGCGCCGGCAAACAGTACAGCGACGTCGATCGGGGCGAGGTTGTCTGCTACCTGCTGGACCATCTGCAGTGAGGCGTTGTCCCCGCTGATGTAGACCGACGGCAGATCAGGGGCGGACAGGACGAACCCGGTGACAGGTCCGAGTGCGGCCTCGGTGCCCTCGGGCCCGTGCCGGGCGGGGACCGAGGTGATGCGCAGTTGGTTGCCGTCGGGTCGCTGCATGGTGGTGTGACGCCATGGCGGGAGTCCCAGTGCATGGGCGCCCAGTCGTTCGGCTGCTGCGGGAGTCGTCACTGTCACGGGAACCTCGTCGAGCAGCCGGCGTCCGGCGGCATCGAGGTTGTCCGGGTGCTGGTCATGTGACAGCAGTACCGCGTCGATGCGACCTACCTGATCCGCTGGGACGCTCGGGCCGAGGGTCTTGGTCAGGGTTCGGTCACCGATCGGGTACTCGCCCGGCGGGTCGAAGGTCGGATCGGTGAGCAGGCGCAGCCCGCCGAGTTCGATGATCGCTGTCGGCCCTCCTACCAACATCATGCGTGCGGTGGCGCGTTCTTCGATCACAGCGGCGCCGTTCGCTTCATCCCGCGCACGTCGATCGGACTCACCATCCAGGTGGGAATACGGAGAACTCATGCGGTGATCGTCTCCAACGCCCACCTGCTACGGTGAGTGGCTGATACGCCACCTGTCATTGGATTCCAGCCAGCACGCCGTGATCCTCCGCAGCGCAGGGAGGGCAACCTCGTGACGCGACGTACCACCACCATCGCCGTCCTGATCTTCAACCACGCCCCCATGTTCGAGACCTCCGTCCCGATCGGGGTCTTCGGAGTCGACCGGAGCCGGCACGGCGTGCCGGCATTCGAGGTGCTCGCCGTCGCCGCCGAGGACGGGATGCTCGCCAGTACCAGCAGCCTGCAACTACTGCCCCCGCACGGCCTGGACGCGCTGGACCGCGCGGGCGTGGTGATCGTGCCCACGTGGCGTGACCCCCAGCAAGACCCGTCCCAGCACGTGCTGCAAGCGATCGTCCAGGCGCATGCCGACGGCGCCGTCATCGTCGGCCTGTGCATGGGGGCCTTCGTCCTCGCGGCTGCGGGGCTGCTCGACGGACGGCGCGCGGCGACCCACTGGGCCCACGCTCCTGCTCTCACCGCCCGCTACCCCACGATCCACGTCGATTCCGATGCGCTCTACGTCGATGAGGGTGACGTCATCACCAGCGCCGGCACCGCCGCCGGACTCGACGCCTGCCTGCACCTGGTCCGCCGCGCCTGGGGAGCCCGCGTGGCCTCCACGATCGCCCGCCGCATGGTCGTCCCCCCACACCGCAGCGGCGGCCAAGCCCAGTACATCGAGCAACCCGTCCCCTCACCCGACGACAGCGCCGATCTGTCGGCGGCCACGGCCTACGCACTGGCCCATCTCGACCAGCCACTCGACATCGACACCCTCGCGGCCCTCACCCGTCAAAGCCGCCGCACATTCGACCGGCGATTCCGGGCACAGACCGGCAGTTCACCGCTGCAGTGGCTCCTGCATCAACGCGTCCTGCACGCCCAACGGCTGCTGGAGGACACCGACCTCACCATCGACGCCATCGCCGCCCGCGTCGGTTTCACCACCGGCATCTCACTTCGGCCCCACTTCCGCCGCCTCACCGGTATCACACCCCAGCAATACCGAAACACCCACCGCGCCAAAGACCCGGCACGAACCGCCAACACCGACAAAACCCTCCGTCCATGAACGCAGTTCACCACATGCCGGGCCCGCTAGTTGCGTCCCACGCTCACACCATCCGCCTCGACCGCAATGGCTGAGGACTTCCCAGGGCGTTCAAAATGCCCGAGCCGACTGCGATCAAGTGAACCTGCCAGCTCATCGCGGCACCACGATCCGACCAGTCAATGCCGTTGTTTGAGTTAGTGCGTTGTGGCAAACCGGATCTCGTTCGAAGCCTGCGGTGCGGGTGGTGATCATTCGGACAGAGATGTCGGTGTGGTCGTGGGCATGAAGAAACGGGCCCCTTGGTAGTGACGTGGTTGTTGAGGCCGGTCACGAGCAAGGAGACCCGTTGTCTGACGAGTTGACCATCCCTGCTGTGCTCGCGTCCACCACGGCCATCCCTGGGTGTGACTGCTACGTGCACAGGTTCGGTTCGATCGCTCCGGGACGGCGGGCGCTGTGCTATCCGAGTGACATGACGGATGCGGAGTGGGCCGAGGTCCGCTCGGCGATGCCGGTGCCGGCCTGGCTCCTGAAGCGGGGCGGGCGTCCGGAGGCGTACTGCCACCGCGAGATACTCGACGCTGTGCGCTACCTGGTCGACAACGGCGTGAGGTGGATGGCCCTGCCGGTCGACTTCCCGTACTGGCGGGCGGTCTATGACTTCTTCCGCCGCTGGCGTGCCTATGACTACGTGCGTGAACTGTACGAACGCCTGCGCCGCGCGGCGAGGGAGCAAAGAGGCCGCAACGCCGAGCCCAGTGCGGGAATCATCGACAGTCAGTCGGTGGACGCCTCCGAGACCGTCGGGGAGGACAGCCGGGGATACGACGGCGGCAAGTCACGTGACGGGCGCAAGCGTCACGTCCTGACCGATACCGAGGGTCTGCTCCTCGAGGTCACCGTGACCACGGCCGACGTGCACGACTCCAAGGCCGCCCCCGCGCTGCTGGAGACGTTCATGGACCAGCCGGGCCGGCTGCTGAAGCTGGTGTGGGTCGACAGCGCCTATCAGGGGCCGGCGCTGGCGAAGGCGTTCGCCCACCACGGGGTGCGCGTCGAGGTCGTGCGCCGCTCTGACGGGCGGCGCGGATTTGTCGTACTGGCCCGCAGATGGGTGGTGGAGCGCACGCTGAGCTGGCTCTCCCGCTCACGCCGCCTCAACCGCGACCACGAACGCCGCCCCGACCACCACGCCCAGATGGTGTGGTGGGCCGCCGTGATCAAGCTGTCCCGGCGCCTGGCCGGGGACGCTCCGCACTGGCCGGAGAAGCGCCCCGGCCGACTGCTCCGGGCGCGGGCGTGAACCGTCCGTCCTTCGCCCGCACCAGCCAGCCCCGCTTCTCCAGCACGTAGGCACGGTGACGGATCTTCTCCACCTCGTTCTTGATCTCCGCTTCCCGGCCCACCGCCCGCGTCAACTCCACCCCGTTCACCGGCCCCGAAGCGGCCACCGCAGCGGCGAACACCTCCCGGTACAGGCCGCTGAGCACCTCCTCGCCCATGCCTGACCGCCACACCGGCGGCCGCTCGCCATGCACCGCGCCCAAGCCGCTGGATCCCACAGCGGTCACCACCTCGCCACCCGAAGGCACGGAAACCGGCGTATCAACCGTGCTCTCCTCCGCCAGCACCGACACGAGCTCCTCACGCCCCACCCGGGCCCGCTCGACTCGCTCCCGCGCGGCCTCCACCTCCGCCTGAGCCTGCTCCAGAACCTCCGTCCAGGACTCCAGATCCTGCCTCGCCCGCGCCTCACGCCGTTCCATCAACCCCAGCACCGACGGCATCGCGACCTCCTCGATCAACAACAAGCCGTCCGCTGCCTGCCCCTACCCCGCCGCGATCATGCCCCGCACACGAAGAAGCCCCTGCTCATCGAACAGGGACTCCCTTTGCCACAACGCTCTCAGCCGGTCGCCGCGGCCCGCAGTCTGTTCAGCCACTGGTTTCGACGTCCAACAAGCCCACCACCGAAGCCACCGGCCGCCTCCCTGCCGTCCCCGTCACGCAGAACGGCCCACGCCTC
>NZ_JBSGBN010000255.1:0-5008 GCF_053601275.1 Streptomyces sp. NPDC004752
ACGGCTTCGCCCCGGCGCGGGCCGCCGCCGAGGCGGGAGCCGTGGCGACGGTGCCGCTGCTGGCCCGCAAGGGCCGGGCGAGCTATCTCGGGGAGCGCAGCATCGGGCACCAGGATCCCGGGGCCACCTCGTCGGCGCTGCTGATCGCGGGGCTCGCGGAGGCCGCGGATGAGTGACCAGCAGCGGGTCGGCATCGTGCTGGTGTCGCACAGCGCCGCGGTGGCCGCCTCGGTCGCCGAGCTGGCGAGGGGCCTGGCGGGCGGGGCCGCGGAGGTGCCCGTCGCGTCGGCGGGCGGCACGGAGGGCGGCGGGCTCGGCACCAGCGCCGAGCTGATCTCCGCCGCCGCGGCGGCCGTGGACCGGGGCGCCGGAGTCGCCGTCCTCACGGACCTCGGCAGCGCGGTGCTGACGGTGAAGGCGCTGCTCGCGGAGGGCGACGAACTCCCGAGCGGCACACGGCTCGTGGACGCCCCGTTCGTCGAGGGCGCCGTGGCGGCGGTCGTCACGGCGTCCGCGGGCGGCGACCTGGACGCGGTGGAGGCGGCGGCCGCGGAGGCGTACACCTACCGGAAGGTGTGAGCCGCACTCCCGGGGGCGGCCCGCCGCGGGTGGATTGGCCCCGGGTGGATCACCCTGAGTGGATCACCCTGAGTGGATCGCCCTGTGAGGTGAGGGACGCTGCCCCGGCCACCGCGGGGAAGTGCCCCAGGCACCGCGCCTCGCCGCGTCGTCGGGCACGCCCGAGTACGCCCCGTACGAGGGCGCCCCTCCGCCTTGCGCGGCACGGCTCCCCCACGCTCGGCCGTACTCGTGCCGTACTCGGCCGCGTTCGCGCGGGAGGTACCCCCATGACGCCACGGGCTGATCCGACGCGGTTGATCGGACAGGGCCATACACCTAGGCGAGTCCGGACGCCACGAGGGCGAGGGCCGAGCGCAGGGTCGCCGTCAGTTCGGCCTCCGCCGTCGTGGCGTCGGTGTCCTCCTCGTCGATGTGCCAGGCGTAGTGCTCGATCGCCGCGCGCAGCGCCGCGTTGAACATGGCGGCCTGGACGGTCGGCCCCAGCTCGTCGGCGGACGCTCCGGCCCGTTCGGCGAGGGCGCGGGCGAACGCCGGCTGGGCATCGTCGTACGCCTGGAGCCAGACCGCCCGCAGCCCCGGCTCGTGGCGGGTCAGCCGGACCAGCGCGCCGATGGTGGGCCGGTCCGGGCCCGTCGCCAGTCGGCTGTCGGCGGGTACCGCGCGGGTGAGGACCTCGTCCAGCGGCCGGCCGGGGCGCCAGCCGCGCAAACCGTCGGCGACCTCTTCGATCCCGGCCTCGAACAGCGGCCGTACGCATGCCTCCTTGCTCGGGAAGTAGCGCCACACCGTGCGCGCGGAGACGCCGACGGCCCGCCCGATCTGCTCCCCCGTGGTCGCGGCGACACCCTGGCCGACGAACAGGTCCACCGCGGCCCGTGCGATCTCCCGCCGGATCTCCGCCTTGCGCTCCTCGGTCAGGGGCGGTCGTCCCGTGCGTCCACTCGCTGCGGTCATCTGTCCCTCCGGCGTCGGACTGCTGCTGCCACGGGAATTCTCCCCCAGATTTTATGTCACTCACAGACAATAAGTCGTAGGGTGAGCGCATGCGCCGGGCGCTCCGCCCGGCGCGTCATCTGAGATGAACCAACTGATGGGGAGCGGGTCATGGCCAGCGGACTGGACGGCCGGAGCGTCGTCGTCACCGGTGCGGGATCGGGGATCGGGCGGGCCTCGGCACTGGCCTTCGCCGGAGAGGGCGCCCGGGTGGTGGTCGCGGACCTCGACGCCGAAGGGGCGGGAGCGGCCGTCGAGGAGATCACGCGGGCGGGGGGCACGGCCGTGGCCGTGACCGGCGACCTCGGCGAGCAGGCGGTGGTGGACCGGCTGGTCGCGACGACGGTGGAGCGCTTCGGCGGGGTGGACGTCCTGGTGAACAACGCCGGGATCATGGATCGCATGTCGGCCCTGGCGGACGTGAGCGACGCCGAGTGGGAGCGGGTCCTGCGGGTCAATCTGACCGCCCCGTTCCTGCTCACCCGGGCGGTGCTGCCGCACATGCTGGCGGCGGGCCGGGGCGTCGTCGTGAACACCGCCTCCGAAGCCGGTCTGCGGGGCAGCGCGGCGGGCGCGGCGTACACGGCCTCGAAGCACGGGGTGATCGGTCTGACCAAGTCCCTCGCGGTGATGTACCGCGACCAGGGCATTCGCGCCAACGCGATCGCCCCGGGCGGGACCGCGACCGCGATCAGCGTGGACGTGGCGGAGGGGGCGCACGGGCCGGCCGCCCTCGGCGCGTACTTCGGCAACGTGGGCCGCATCAGTCGGCCGGAGGAGCAGGCGGCCGCAATCGTGTTCCTCGCCTCGGACGCGGCGAGCAGCATCAACGGCGCGATCCTGCCGGTGGACAACGGCTGGTCGGCGGTCTGACAGCGGCCGACGGCACCCGGGCGCGGACACCAGAGCGCACAGTACGGGGATGTGCTTGCGCCCCAAGGTGGACCGGCAGGGGCCGGGGGCCGGGCCCGTGTCGGCCCAGTCCGCCCCGACCACCCGCGCACGGCGCGGGATCAGCGACGACAGCGTTCCGCGCCACAGGCGCGAACTCCCCCGTATTCCGGGCGAGTTCGGCCGTGAGGAGCTTCAGCATACGTAATGTCCTTGGGTGGTCACCAACGCGGCCCTCGTGAGGAGGTCACACCGGCCGGGCGTATCGGTCCGGACCAGTGCCGCGGTGCCCGTCCGCGGGGAGGCGCCGCCGTGCGACGCGTTCCCGTACCCCGCGCACCGGCGCTGGCGGCACTGGCGCGCAGGGGCCTGGCATCGGGTACGCCGGGGAGGCCGGCGGCACTGACGCTCGGCGCGGCCTGCGGGCGGAGCGAGCGACGACGACGCCTGCGGCGACACCGCGCCCACCGGCATCCGTGTGTGACGACCCGCCACGCGGACGGGGCATACCGCCTCGACCTGGCCCCAATCCGCCGCGCGCCGGACGGCGTGGTCACGGAGTACCAGATCCAGCCCGACCGCGGGCAGCCCACCTCGCCGGTGTGGCGCGGCGCCCCGCACGCTGGTGGCGGGTGGCACCCGCGCCCGCTGGTGGCGGGCGGCGCCGCGCCGAGGAGCCGGGCCGCGCAGAGCTTCGGTATCCATCGGCCGGGACGCCGCGGCCCACCACCGGGTGCGGATCCGGCCAGGCTGCCGGACGGCGCCTGGGACGGGTTCTCGGCGCGGCGCAGGGTGACGACGGGCCCGTGGCCCGGCTCCGCCCCGTAGGCGCACGGGAGTTGACCCGGACGGAGCACCCGCTCACCCGGACGGTATCGGTCCAGCTGCGGGACGGCCCGGCGCAGCATGGGATGCCAGTAAGGCGGCACGGACGCTTCCCGACCCTCGGCGGTGCATGGGACGTTCCGCCAACCGTGCTGCCGGAGGGCAGCCCAATGCGCACTACTCGACTCCTCTCCCGCTCCGGCCAGGTCCTGGCCGTGGCCGCGGTGCTGCCCATCGGGCTCGCCGGGCCGTCCACCGCGGCCTCGGGCATCTCGGTGAGCACCAACGGGTCCAACGTGTCGGCGGTCACCAGCGCGTGCACCCAGATCAACGGCAACTGGGGCACTGCGTCCCTGCTCACCGGGGACCAGGCGAACTTCGCCGAGGGACGCCAGGCGGCGCTCACCGGCACGAGCGTCAGCCAGTCCGCGGTCTGGTCGAACGTCACCCCGGGGACGTACACGGTCGTCGTGGTGTGCTCGAACGGCGGCACCGCCGGCTCCCGGTCCGTCGTCGTCTCCGCCGCGAAGGCCCCGAACGCCCAGAGCGTCCCGAAGCTCCCGCAGGGCGCCGCGACGCCCGCCCCGCAGCGGGGCGTCGCGGGTGGTGAGGGCGGCACCGTGCGCGACTACGGGCCGCTCACCTTCGGCGTCGGTGCGGCCCTCGTGGGCGGCGGGGTGATCGCCACGGCCTGGTACCTGCGGCGCCGTTCGAGGCCCCACCGCCTCTGAACCGCGCCCCCGTGACGGGCACGAGCGGGACCGGGCTCCGGGGCGGAGCGGATCACGGATCGTGGGCCGTGGGCCGTGGCACCGCCCACGGCAGCGGCGGACCCGGTGACCGTCGTCGCCTCGGTTCTATGGATGTTTCAGCCGGTGAGGGGTAGGCGGCGCCACGGACACCGCCCCGGTCGGCGAGCGGCCGACCGGGGCGTGCCGGTGAACGGACGTCAGCGGCTTTCCAGCAGCAGGTGCAGGTCCCGCTCCTGGTCGCCGGAGGCCGTGCAGGTCTCCTCGACGGAGAACAGGGAGTCCAGGGTGGTGCGGAACCGGTCGACGGCCCAGTAGCCGCCCTGGACGTCCGCGAGGACGGACGACCCGAGCCGGGCGGGCGGTGCGGGCACTTCATGGGCGTCCGCCACATCGTAGGTGCCCAGCCACACCATGGGACGTGTCTCATGGAGCTGCTTCGGCACCTCGTCGGCACCGCGGTCGGACGTGAAGCAGGCCCCCAGGGCGTCGAACACGATCCGGGCGTCCTCCTTGGAGCACCCGCTGATCTCCACCGTGACGGATTCCGGATGCGACCGCTGCGTGCTCTTCATGATCGCTCCTCTCGTGGCCGCGCTGCGGTGGAACGGGGATACCCCGCGCAACCCCGCCCATCCCTCAGCAAATCACCACCCGCCGCCGAGCACTACCGGTGCGCGGCACCGCCCCGTCGCACGGGATCACCCGCGGGTGGACCGGTACGTCTCACCGTCCGTGAGCACACAGCCCGCCTCTGATGGGCATGTGCTCGGTGTCGCGGCGCCGGTCGGGGACATCACCGAGCAGTACGGCGCCGGTGTCGAGGCCGCGCGGCGCGGACCGGCCGTCGCCGCTCCCGGCGGCACGCGCGAGGTCACGGCCGCCTTCGCGGGCACCTTCTGCGGGAGGGCCCGCACCGGTGGCGGGGCGACGCTCCGGGACACGGTCCTCCCTGGGGCCGCCCCGAC
>NZ_JBSGBN010000256.1:0-4953 GCF_053601275.1 Streptomyces sp. NPDC004752
CTGCTGGAACGGTGCCGGGCGGCTGGTGCGGCGATCCGGGCCCGGGTCGGCCCGCACGTGGACACCGTGCTCGCCGCCGTCGACATCGCCGCGATTGTCTTCACCGTGCGCCGCGCCTTCGCCCGTCGGCACATCCTGGCCGAAGCCCGCCGGCACCTGCTGGAGACCCTGCGCGGCCACGCCTTCCAGCCGGGTCTGGACGACTCCATCGCCGATGAGGCCTTGACCCGCCACAGCCGTCAGCACACCGTGCCTCAGAAAGGCCGGCGGCCCCCGTCGCCGGACCAGCTCACCTACACGGCCGACTTCCCCTGGCCTCACCGGTGGTGGATCGCCGGGACCGACGGCAAACCGCCCCTGGAATCGAGCAGGTACGAGCGGGCCCGGGTCGCCAGCCTCGCCCTGCAGAACGCGATCCACGCCGCCCGCACCGCACACCCCACACGGGACGAAGCCCCCGCCGCGACCGCATCAGCCACCGGGCACACCGACGACCCCAACAACAACCACGACCAGGCGGCGGCCGCGCCACACGCCGTCGACCACCCAGGCCGGCACGCCGCCCTCACCCCGGCGCAGCGGGCCGCCGCCATCCAGGCCCACCAGCAGGCCGCGATGCCCGAGCTGCTGGAAGGCCGCACGACCGACCCGGCGACATGGATGCACACGCCGAAGAACCTCGCCCGGCAGCCCGAGAACGGCGTGTTCCTGGTGGTGGGCGTGCCAGCGTTCTGCCAGGGTCCGGTCGGTGAACAGGGCCAGTCCGCGGGCCGTCTCGGCGGTCAGGTCGACGGCATCGAGGCCGCCGGCGGCCTGGACGAACTCCATCGCGATGTCGTGGAAGCGTGGCCGCGGAAGTAGGAGACGTGCGTGTCGTCGGGGGCCAGGGGCTGGCCGCTCTCGTCGGACGCGAGCGTGTGGGACGCCTTGCGGGACTCGTAGTAGGTGTTGACCTGCGGCTGGATCTCGGTGCGCATCGCGGCCCGTACGCGCTGCCGGTGCGTGGGTGCGTCCAGGCACTTCTGGTACGAGAAGGCGACCTTGCTGCCGTCGACCCGAATCGCCTCCGGGCCCTTGTGGTGACCGCGCGGGGTGGGGATGATCCGGAAACGGTCCACCCCCGGGCCGACCTTCTCCGCCGCGTCGGGGTGCATGTCCAGCAGGTCCCGCAGCAGCAGGTCGTCGTCCTCCTGGTCGACGACCTGACCGAGGCCGTAGCGGCCTAGGATCGCCTGCACCGCTTCCTGTCGGGCCTTCTTCGTCGCGTAGCGGCGCGAGCCGATCCAGACCTCGGGCACCTTCAGCTCCTCTGCCAAGCGGGTGACGGAAGCGCTCACGCTAGAGCACATCTCCCGGTCCGGACGGAGCTTCGCTCTTGCTGTCAGCCCGCCGGGGGACAGGGAGCCGATCGTGCTGCCGCTCACGGATAAATCGGGAGGACAAGGGGCGGTCAAGGGACGTAACGGGCACAGGTGGCGGGCGGTGGTCAGACCGCGGTCAAGGGGTGGCTTCGCACGGTGGCCCCGGCCCGCGCGTACATCCGAGTGCGGGCCGGACGACAGCCGCCCCGGCCCGCAGGCCGGAGAAAGCAGAGGACACCGTGCGCGCCGACCTCACGCCCGACCATGCCCACGAGCACCGCGCCGCCCGCGACCGCCGGGCCTCCGGCGACGTCGACCAGGCCCCGCAGGCCCCCTCCATGGGCCCCTTCATTGCCCCCTCCACGGCTTCTTCGCCCGCCGGGCGCATCAGTGCAGGTCAGCCCCGGCGGTCAAGGTCCCGCAGCGCGTTCGACAACTCTCCTAGTCAGACACCCAAGGCATGGAAGCCGACCGGAGTGCGAAGGAAGGAAGTGCTGAAGGCTCTGGGGATCTTCCAGAGGGCTACCGCTGATCAGCTCTGGCGGATGCTGCGCCCCGCCGACCGGCACGACCGGTGCACCCGCGACACCCTGAACGCGTTGAAGGAATCGGGCCTGACCCGGGTGGAGACGCGACTGGAGTCGGGACACCAGCTGTGGGTGCTCACCGAGAGGGGGCACAAGGAGGCCAAGCTGCTGCTGCCGAAGAGCGTACGGATCTCCGCGCTGCGCAAGCTGGAGTACGACGACGAAGGCCGGCCGGTGGAAGCCGACGGCTATGACGAACACGCCGCCGCCGTCACCTTGACCGCGGCCGTGCTCACCGGGGCCGGGTACGGCACCCCGCTGTCCTGGCAGACCGAGATCGCCCACCGCCTGCCGTACGGCTACACCCAGGACGCCGACCTGACGATGCGTGCCCCGGACGCCGGAGTGCCCGCGATGCTTCTGGAGGTCGACCGCGTCACCGAGCCCGTCGATGACCTGGTGGACAAGCTGCGCCGCTACCACGACTGGTTCGAGCTCCTGGCGCTGAAGGCCGACGCGAACAAGGAGAAGGCGGCCAGGGGAGCGGCGGTCCACGATTTCCGGCTGTGGTCGCGGATCTACCCGGCGACGGGCCGCGAGGGGTACGTGCCGGTGGCGTTCGTGTTCACGGGGAAGACCGCCGCGCAGCGTGCCAGCCGCATCGAGCGCCTGGAGCGGGCCGCCCGCACCTACTTCGCGGGCAGCCCTCACCGGGGTGAGGCGTTCACGGCTGTCGACTACCACCAGGCGGTGCCCGTGGTCGTCACCGAGCTGGAGCGGATCACCGCCGACCCGGCCGGGGCCGCAGGCCGGGTGTGGCGCAGGCTCGGGCGCGATGAGTGGCAGACGCTCTCCGAGGCGATGGACAACCCCGACGGCGAGCGGCTGTACGCGGTCCAGCTCCGGGAGGCCCGCCAGCGCCAGGCGGAGCGCGAGGCCGCTCACCGAGAGGCGCAGCGGCCGGTGTGCACGCAGTGCGGCACCAAGTTCACCGACGAACGCTGGCAGGAAATCAAGCGGTCCTCGTGGTCCGGCGAGTGGGACCGGCTGTGCGGGCCGTGCGCCAAGGAGGCCGCCGACCACGCGGAGGCGGAGCGCGTCGCGCGACGGCAGGTGGAGGAAGCCGAACGTGCGGCAGCCGAAGCGCCGGCCGTGAAGCCGCGCAGCCGGTTCGGCATTACCCGCCGCCGGTAGCCGGGGGCGGGTGCCTCCGGCCGGACAGGCCGCCCGGCGGGGCGGCTGCTGGCTGGAGGACGCCTTGCCCGTCGTCAGTACCTGTTTTCGAACCGCCAGTGCAGCGCCTGCCTGTGGCGGCCCTGCGGGAATGGAGCACGGTCGCCGTAATTCAGTTGCTGGTCAACGTATCGGTGAGTTGACTTCCGCCATGAACGACGCTCACCCCGCAGAGACCGAGAGTCCGGCCGCTGTACGCAGTACCGACAACAGCAACAGTGGGTCCAGCCCGACGTCGTTCAACGAACTCAACGACGTACTCTGGGATCTCACCGACCGGGTCTCTGCGATCCTCGGCGACGCCCTCGTAGGCGTCTACCTTCAAGGTTCCTTCGCCATCGGCGACGCCGACCTGTACAGCGACTGTGACTTCCTGGTTCCGGTGCGTCAGGCCCCGACGGCGGAGCAAGAGGTCGCGCTGAGAGCGTTGCATGACGAGATCCCCACCCGCCCCGGACACTGGGCCAAACACCTCGAAGGCTCCTACCCCGACCAGGACACCCTGCGCGGTCTCGACGGCCTCGGCTGTCCATGGCTCTACGTCGATCACGGCTCCCGCGAGATGGAATGGTCCACCCACTGCAACACCGAGGTCGTCCGCTGGACACTGCGCGAGCACGGCGTCACCCTCACCGGGCCCGATCCCGTTTCCCTGGTAGAGCCAGTCAGCCCCGCCGTGCTCAGGGCTCGCATGCGCGATTACGCACTCTACGACCTGCCCGACTACTACGGTGAGCATGGCTTCGACTGCGCCTGGGCGCAGCGCCTCGCGTTCGCCACGCTGTGCCGAGTCCTGATCACTCACGAAACCGGGATCGTGACCTCCAAGAAGACAGCCCTCCTCTGGGCGGAGGCCAACCTCCCCGCGCCCTGGTCCGGCATGGCCCGCCAGGTCCTCGACGACCGTCCCCTCGGCATCGATCCCAACGAACCACCACGCCCAGGCACCATCGAGCGAACCATGGCATTCATCACCTACGTCCGCGACCGAGTCACATCCCAGGACCGCGAGGGGCGTCCGTAAGGCACGGCGGCGGTGCACAACGGGTGCAAGACAGGGACGCCCCTGATGCCCCCTCTTCCAGACCAGCTCAGCTTGTTCTTTAAGAAGCCGTATCCCTATCGATCACGGGGACGGTTCTGGTCGAACGGGATGCCTGGTTGGGTGATCTTGGCTGGGTGAGCGCATGGAGGCAGGGCCTCCGGTGCAGCACGAGGGTTGCGAAGCCGACTCGAGTGCAGGGAGGCCCTGTTGTCCCAGTCTTGCGTGACGATGCTGTTCCCGTCCGACTCCCGCGTGTCGCTGTGTGATTGTCTCGCGCACCGGTTCGGGAACGCGGCCGACCGCCCGGAGAGGGTGCGTGCGTATCTCTCCGACATGACGGACCAGGAGTGGCGGGTGGTGCGCGACGCGATGCCGGTCCCGGCCTGGCTGGAGGGCCGGGGCGGCAGTTGGAGGGCTGTTGCCACCGGCAGATGCTGGATGCGATCCGGTACGTCACCGACAACGGGATCAAGTGGAGGGCGATGCCCGCGGACTTCCCCGCGTGGGACCGCGTGTACGCCTTCTTTCGCCGATGGCGCGAGAAGGGGCTGGCCAAGGAGTTCCATGACCGGCTGCGTGACAAGGCCCGTGAGGATCAGGGGCGGGATCCGGAGCCGACCGCGGCGATCATTGACTCGCAGTCGGTGAAGGGGGCCGCGTCGGTGCCCGCCGGCTCGCGTGGCTGCGACGGCGGGAAAAGGTCAACGGGAGGCGTCGGCACGTCATCACGGACAGTGTCGGTCTGCTGCTGATGGTGCTGGTGACGGCCGCGAACGTGACCGGCCGG
>NZ_JBSGBN010000257.1:0-4711 GCF_053601275.1 Streptomyces sp. NPDC004752
GGTGGGACGGTGCTGGTCACCGGAGGCACGGGTGGTCTGGGGTCCGTACTGGCCCGGCATCTGGTGTCCGAGCATGGTGTTCGGCATCTGTTGCTGCTCAGTCGGCGTGGTGAGCGGGCTCCGGGGGCTGGTGAGCTGCGTGAGGAGTTGGAAGGGCTGGGTGCGTGGGTGGGTTTCGCGTCGTGTGATGCGGCCGATCGTGATGCGCTGGCCGAGGTTCTGGCCGGGATACCGGCCGAGCATCCGCTGACGGCCGTCATCCACACCGCCGGCATCCTCGACGACGCCACGATCGAGTCGCTGACCCAGGACCGGCTGGCAGCCGTGCTGCGCCCCAAGGCCGATGCCGCACGAAACCTCCACGAGCTGACGCAGGATCAACCTCTCAGCGTCTTCGTCCTGTTCTCGTCCGTGTCCGGCCTCATCGGAACGGCGGGGCAGGCAAACTACGCGGCCGCCAACACCTACCTCGACGGACTCGCCGCCCACCGACGCGCACACGGTCTGCCGGGACTCTCCCTCGCCTGGGGCCTGTGGAGCGCCGACCACGGCATGGGCGGCTCCCTCAGCGAGCCCGACCGCGCCCGATGGTCCCGCTCCGGCATCCTGCCACTGCCGCCCGAGCAGGGCCTCGCGCTCTTCGACGCCGCACTGGCCAAGGACACGGCGCTCGCCGTGCCCGTACTGCTCAACCCCGGCATGCTGAACGCGGCCGCCGAACTGCCATCCCCGTTGCTGCGCGGTCTCGTCCGTACGCGCCCCGCCCGCCTCGCGGCCAAGACCGTCGGCGGTGGGACGGGTACCGACGTGGCCTGGGCGCGACGGATCGCCGAACTGCCCGAGGAGGAGCGACTCGACGCCGTACTCAACGACGTGCGCGGCGTTGTCGCGTCCGTTCTCGGACACCAGGACGCGAGCGGTATCGACCCCGAACGGGCCTTCCGGGAGATCGGCTTCGACTCCCTCGCGGGAGTCGAACTCCGCAACCGCCTCGGTACGGTCACCGGGCTGCGCCTCCCCGCCACCGCCGTCTTCGACCACCCCACGCCCACGGCACTCGCACGCCATCTGCACAGCCGGGTGGCCGGAACCGCGCCCACGACGACATCACGCCCGACCGCGGTGGCTGCCGCCGACGAGCCGATCGCGATCGTGGGCATGGCCTGCCGTTTCCCGGGCGGTGTGAGTTCGCCCGAGGAGTTGTGGCGGCTGGTGTCGGACGGTGTGGACGCGGTCGGGGAGTTCCCGGTCAACCGCGGCTGGAATCTGGATGAGTTGTACGACCCGGATCCGTCGCAGGCGGGAACGTCCTACACCCGGCATGGTGGATTCCTCTACGACGCCGACCGGTTCGACCCGGAATTCTTCGGGATGTCGCCGCGCGAGGCGGTGGCAACCGATCCGCAGCAGCGACTGCTGCTTCAGGCGGCGTGGGAGACGTTCGAGAGCGCGGGCATCGACCCGGCCACCGTACGAGGCACCAACACGGGCGTCTACGCGGGCGCCATGTACGACGACTACGCCTCGCGCCTGGCCAAGAGCCCCGAGGAGTTCGAGGGCTTTCTGCTGGCGGGGAACCTCTCCAGCGTGGTCTCCGGGCGACTGGCCTATACGTACGGCCTTGAGGGACCGGCGGTCACGGTCGACACGGCCTGCTCGTCCTCCCTGGTCGCGCTGCATCTGGCGGCCAACGCGCTGCGTCAGGGGGAGTGCGACATGGCGCTGGCCGGAGGCGTCACCGTCATGTCGGGACCGAACACCTTCGTCGAGTTCTCGCGCCAGCGCGGACTCTCCGAGGACGGCCGGTGCAAGTCGTTCTCGGCTGCCGCGGATGGTACGGGCTGGTCGGAGGGTGTGGGTCTGCTGCTGGTGGAGCGGTTGTCCGATGCTCGGCGTAACGGTCATCGGGTGCTGGCGGTCGTGCGGGGCAGTGCGGTCAATCAGGACGGTGCGTCCAACGGCCTCACCGCGCCCAACGGTCCTTCGCAGGAGCGGGTGATCCGCCAGGCGTTGGCGAACGCCGGTTTGTCGGCTGTGGACGTGGATGCGGTCGAGGCGCACGGTACCGGTACGACGCTCGGTGATCCGATCGAGGCGCAGGCGTTGCTTGCTACTTATGGTCAGGGGCGTCCGGAGGACCGGCCGCTGTGGCTGGGGTCGTTGAAGTCGAACATCGGTCATGCTCAGGCTGCTGCGGGTGTCGGTGGTGTGATCAAGATGATCGAGGCCATGCGGCATGGTGTTCTGCCCAGGACCCTGCATGTCGACGAACCCACCCAGCATGTGGACTGGGAAGCGGGAGCGGTGTCCCTGCTCACGGAAGCCCGTGACTGGCCGCAGACCGACCATCCCCGCCGCGCCGGTATCTCCTCCTTCGGCATCAGCGGCACCAACGCGCACATCATCATCGAGCAGCCGAGCGAAAGCGAAGCGGAGGCCCG
Source organism: Streptomyces sp. NPDC004752 (assembly GCF_053601275.1). NCBI lineage: Bacteria > Bacillati > Actinomycetota > Actinomycetes > Kitasatosporales > Streptomycetaceae > Streptomyces > Streptomyces sp. NPDC004752. The sequence continues at coordinate 2,442 of NZ_JBSGBN010000257.1, forward strand.
TGCTTCCGCCACCCCGAGCGGCGCGGTCCCGCTGTTCGTCTCCGCGCGCGACGAAGCGGGACTGCAGGGGCAGGCCGAGCGGCTGCACGCCCACCTGACCGCGAATCCGGAACTGTCCTTGGCGGACGTCGGGTTCTCGCTGGCGACGACCAGGGCCGCCCTGGAACGCCGTGCCGCAGTCGTGGGCGAGGACCGTACGGAGATCCTGCGCGGCCTCGACACCCTCGCGCGGGGTGAAACGGCCGCCGGTGTCGTACGCGCCGACAGTCCCGTGTCCCGAGGGAAGACCGCGTTCCTGTTCACCGGGCAGGGCAGCCAGCGTCTCGGCATGGGCCGCGAACTCCACGCGAGCGAGCCCGTGTTCGCCCGTGCGCTGGACGAGGTGTGCGCCTACCTTGACGACAAACTCGAACGGCCGCTGAAGGGCGTCCTGTTCGCGCCCGCCGACTCGGCGGAGTCGGTTCTGCTGGACCAGACGGCCTTCACCCAGGCCGCGCTCTTCGCCGTAGAGGTCGCTCTGCACCGACTGGCCACGAGCCGGGGGGCCGCTCCCGACTATCTCCTCGGCCACTCCGTCGGCGAGATCACCGCGGCGCATGTGTCGGGTGTGCTCTCCCTCCAGGACGCCTGCACGCTGGTCGCGGCCCGCGGCAGGCTCATGCAGGCAGCCCGCGAAGGCGGCGCGATGGCGGCACTGCAGGCCACCGAGCCCGAGGTCCGCAAAACCCTCGCCGAGTTCGGTGACTCGATCGCGGTCGCCGCCGTCAACGGCCCCCGCGCCGTCGTCGTCTCGGGCGACGAGCCCGCAGTCGACAAGATCGCGGCACTGTGGCGGGCCAAGGGCCGCAAGAGCAAGCGGCTTCCGGTCAGCCACGCCTTCCACTCGCCCCACATGGACGAGGTCCTGGACGAATTCCGTGCCGTGGCCGCGCAGCTCACCTTCCACGAGCCGCGCATTCCCGTCGTCTCCAACGTGACCGGTGACCTCGCCACCGCCGAACAGCTGCGGTCTCCCGACTACTGGGCCCAGCACATCCGCCAGGCCGTCCGCTTCCACGACTGCGTACGGCTCCTCGAAGCGCGGGGCGTCACCGACTACCTGGAACTCGGCCCCGACGGAGTGCTGACCGCGATGGTTCAGGACTGCCTGTCGAACGAGGCCGGCACGATCGCGCCGATGCTGCGGGCCGGGCGACCCGAAACCGTCACCGCCACGTCGGCCCTGGCGCTCCTGCACCTGCGAGGCGGAGCCCTCGACCCGGTGGCGACCTACCCCGACGCCCGCCGCGTCGACCTGCCCACATACGCCTTCCGCCGCGACCGCTACTGGCTCACGGCACCGACGGCTCCCGTCGACGCGGCGGGACTCGGTCTGCATGCGACGGACCATCCACTGCTCGGCGGCGCCGTACGCATCGCCGACCGGGACGGCCACCTCTTCACCGGCAGGGTCTCCCTCGCCACCCACCCGTGGCTCGCCGACCATCGGGTCCAGGGATCCGTGCTGCTACCGGGGACGGCGCTGCTCGAACTCGCCCTGCGCGCCGGCGAGCATCTCGGATGCGAGCGCGTGGAGGAGCTGACGCTGACGGCTCCACTGGTCATCCCCGAACACGGTGGTGTCCAGCTCCAGATGGTCGTCGCGGAACCAGATGATTCCGGTGCCCGGGGGGTTGTTGTGTATGGGCGTGTGGAGGGTGATGAGGGTGGGTGGAGGGTGCATGCCGGTGGTCGGTTGACCGCCTGGGTGGGTTCGGGTGAGGGGTTGGGTGTGTGGCCTCCGGTGGGTGCTGTGGAGGTGGATCTGGATGGTGTGTACGGCCGGTTGGCTGATGCCGGTTTTGCTTATGGTCCTGGGTTTGCGGGTCTTGGCCGGGTGTGGCGGGGTGAGGGTGAGGTTTTTGCCGAGGTGGTGCTGGGTGAGGAGTGGCGGGGGGATGCGGGCCGGTTTGTGGTGCATCCGGCGTTGTTCGATGCGGCGTTGCATGCGTTGTTGCCTGGTGTGGTGGACGGGGATGTCGTGGCGCGGCTTCCGTTCGCGTGGGGTGGGGCTGAGGTGCATGCCGTGGGTGCCTCCGCGTTGCGTGTGCGGTTGAGGGAGACGGGCGCGGACACGGTGGCATTGACTCTGGCCGACTCTACGGGGGCGTTGGTGGCGTCGGTTGATGAGCTGGCTCTGCGGCCGGTGGCTCTGTCAGCTGCTGTGCGCGGTGATGGGCTGTTCGGGGTGGAGTGGCGGCGGATCGCGGTGCCGGAGGTCCGTGGGGATG
>NZ_JBSGBN010000258.1:0-4678 GCF_053601275.1 Streptomyces sp. NPDC004752
GCGGTGAGAGCCGCACGCCGGGTGCGGCGAGCGGCCTGGGGAAACGGGTCGGCGGCAACGCCGAAACCGCGCCCCAGGCCGACTCAACACCAGTAAGGGGCCGTGCCGGACCGTGTCCTCGCGTGGCAAGACGCCCTTGCACAGGAGGCCACCCCGAGCGTCCTGCTCGCGGAGGGCTTCACCGCCGTGTACGACTCCATCCCGACAGGAGCCACCGTGTCCTCCAGCTCCTTGCCCGCCATCCGCTTCGCGGTCATCACTGACCCGACCCGGCGGCACGCCTTCTTCTGGGCGTCGGCCGCCGCCGACTTCGACCGCATGCTCGCTGCCTACGCCGCCGACGACGAACTGACCGCAGAACCCTTCGAGTTCACCGAACCGTAGATCGTCAACGAGACACGGCAGTGGCTCGCCGACCAGCGGCGCGAGCACGACCGCCCGGGGATGGTCATGGTCGGCTCGGTCGAGAACGGCCAGTGGGTCAACTGGAACCTCGACATGGTCCCCCGCCCGCCGGTCCCCTCCTACTGACCCTCCGCCCGCCCCGACCTGGGAGAAGAACATGCCGACGTACGAAGAGGTAGAGGCCCTGGCCGCCCGGCTGCGGTTCGACCTGGAGAGCGCCGGGTTCGCGGTGCAGCCGCCCGAGCAGGAGAACCCCGCCGAGGGCGGTCTGCTGATCGACCTCGACCGGGACCGGGTGCACGTGGCCTGGACGACCCATGAGCGGCTCGGCGACGCAGCCCTCGACGCCCCGGAGACCGGCGCCGCGGACCGGCACCAGATGGTCCGCGCGGCCATGCACCTCGCGCTCGCCTCGATCCTGACCGTCTTCGGCTACCCCACCCTCACCAAGGGCGTCGGTTTCGGCTACGCCATCCTGCCCGACGCCCGCTGACCCCCGTCGCCCACACCAACCTGACCAGCAGAAAGGACCGCACCGTGCGGACCACCACCCGTATCCAGCGTGAACGCACCAGGGGCTGGCGCAAGCCCGAGAGGTGCATGATCGTGGACCGGACCAGTGTCTTCGGCAACCCGTTCACCATCGGACAGCTGATGGACATCGGCTACAAGGAGCCGGAGGCCCGGCAGACCGCCATCGCCGAGTTCCGGCCGTGGCTGCGCGGCAGCCGCGCCAACTGGCAGTCGGACGAGGGCGACCGGCGCCGGGAGAAGATCCTGGCCCGGCTGCCGGAGCTGCACGGCACGGACCTGGCCTGCCCGTGCGCGCCCGGCGAGCCGTGCCACGGCGACGTGCTGCTGGAGTGGGGCGCGCTGTCGGTGCTCGCCCTGGAGGTGCGCATCGCCTCGACCCGGGCCCGCGTCGACCGGCAGCGCGTCTTCCTGAACATGAAGCCGCTGCACGACCCCGACGCCCTGGCCGCCGTCCTCACACGGGATGTGACCACCGACTGCCTGGTCGACTTCGACTCCGGTGACGGCATCCCCCAGCGCTGCGACAACCGTACCTGGAACGGCTACCTGAAGCGGCAGCGGCTGCACGAGGACGCGGTGAGGGTCCGGCTGGTGGAGGTCTTCGCGTGAGCGATGTGTGGTCCAACGTCATCACCGGGCTCGCCGCGCTCGGCGGCGTCGCGGTGGCCAGCCTCACCCAGCACTGGACCGACCGGCGTGCTCGCCGGGAGCGGCACAAGGAGCGGGTCGGCGACCTGAGCGGCGAGTTCATTGATGCGGTGCTGCACTACCGCGAGACGTACTGGCTGTCGGTCGCGGGCCTCCGGCACGGAGAGACGGAGCCCGGTGACGTCCGCGCCGACCGGTACCGGGCCCGCTCCGCGGTCACCAAGGCGCGCGGACGCCTGCGCCTGGTCACCTCCCATCCCGGCCTCCTGGCCGCCGCCGACGCCGCCGCATGGTCGGCGATCGAGCTGGCCGACATACCGCTCGGCCCCGTCGTGGACGGCGTCTTCACCGCCGACGTCGAAGCGGCGCTCACCGCCGGACGCGAACGCACCCGGACCACCCACACCGCGTTCGAGAACGTCGCGGCCGCGTACGTCCAAGACGGCTCCGGAATCACGCAGCGGCGGGAGAGCCGGTGATGGGCGGGCCGTCCGCGCCGGACGAACTGCCCTGTCTGGATGAGGCGGAGACGCATGCGGAGGTCGTCCACCGCATCTTCCGCGACCGCCGGGCCGCCCCGCCGGCGCGGGAGCTGTTGCTCGCCGTGGCGTACGCGCTGTTCGTCGCCCCCGGCGATCCCGGGCGGGTGCTGTCCACCGCCGCCCGGACGCTGGGCCGGGACTCGGCCACGAACCGCCCGCGGTTCAACAAGCTGGTGGCCGCCGACGCCCCGCGCTACGAACCGCCCCGCGCGGCGGGCGACTGGGGCCCGGGCCAGGCACCGGGCTGCCAGGCTCCGCGCCTGCGCCCGTACGAATACCGGCCGCACCGATCCGCCACAAGCGGGGACGAGCAGGCCGCGGTGCCGCTGCGGCGCCCGCCCGATCGTCGAGCACCTGGACGCGGACGGCATCGCGGCGAGTATTGGATCAGTCGGAGATGCGTACGACAACGCCCTGATGGAGTCAACGATCGGCCTGTACAAGACCGAGTTGATCAAACCCCAGCGTCCTTGGAGGTCGCTCTCCCAGATCGAGTTGGCCACCGCCGAGTGGATCGACTGGTACAACCACCGCAGGCTCCACGGTGAGATAGGCCACGTTCCGCCCGTCGAGTACGAAGCCAATCACTACATGGAATTCACGAAACCCCAGGTCACAACCACTATCTGAGATCTCTACCGAACCCGGGGCGGTTCAGCTCGGGCCGGCCCCTGCGGGGTGTCCAGACCTTCCGGGCACCGACTGCCAGGACGGAGGAGCCGACCGCGAGTGTGCCCAGGGGGCCGGCGTGTTCGGACTCGAAGCCGCAAGGCCTACGGCTTCCGCAACCGAGCCAACCAACGAATGCGATCACACTGCGCAACCACCCGCCGGGCACACGGCAAGCTGACCACCCATCACTTGTCGAGGCCTCATACCAACGAGACCAGTGATCGCCCGTCACGCCAGATGCGGGTGCAGTACTTACGCCGTTGTAACACCCGCGGTCATAAGCTCGGCGCATTGACCGTCGGCAACTCATTGGAGCGCGACGGACATGGCGGATGCGAATGTGTCAGCACCGGCTGGGGGTTGGCGCAGACGCATTATGCATCGCAGCCGAGTGTGATATCTGGGGAGCCGGGCACACCCGGCATTTCCACGAAGCTCGATCGGCACACTTTCTCCAGAAGAATATCAAGTCAACTTCTGCTTGAAAGTACAGAAAGCCGTTATTTTGATCCACCGCCGATGACACGTCGGTGTCCAATGTTGAGGGAACAGATGCTATGGCCAAGATCGATCGTCGAACCATTCTCCTCGGGGGCGCCGCAACGGCCGCGTTGGCGGCGACGTCCACCATCGTCATGCCTGGCTGGGCATCGGCAACTGCCCCAATCGGCCCCCGCACACCGATAGAACCTGCCGAGTTCGACTCACCGGTGTGGCGCGATCTGCCGCTGCTGGATCGTCAATTCTTCACGGGACTGAGCCAGGTCTTCGCCACGTTCTGCAAGCACGCGCGAACGATCTGGGGCGATTACCGTCCTGACCGAACCCAGATGGTCTGTCCGTACTGGCCAGGCGGCGATGCTTCGCCCGACTACGCCTACGTGCTCAATTCGCGGCAACCCACATCGACGGGCGATGCCCAGCCCGTGAACCTGCCCGGCGCGTTGGGACTCGGCGCGGTGTACCGCATTACCCGAGGCGCGGGAATGGACGCCGCAAAGTCGCCGAGCGGCACTGTCTCGTCCGCCGACATCGCTGGCGTACCGACCCTGCTCATCGGGTTCACCACTTCCCAGCCGGGCATGCTGGTCTTCAGCGAGTGGCTCGCCACCCGTGTCATGGTCCATGAGGCGTTTCACCAGTACCAATCGACGTGGAAGCCCTTCCCCGGGCCGGCCGAGCAACCGAACCCGACGGATTACCCCCGGGACACCGAGAACGCGGCATTGGCGCTCCTTGAGGACGCGGTGCTCAATTGGCCGCCGGATCAGCCTCCCTTGACCGCGGCCAAGGCGCTGCGAACCTACCTGGCAATCCGTGCCACCCGCCAGGACAGACTGCCGGAGGTTGCCTGGCGTGACGGGTTCTACCAGCGGGGCGAAGGCACGGCCCGGTTCGCCGAAGACCGGTACGTGCGGTTGAGTGGCCAACAGCTTGCCGACAGGTCCAGAGACCTCACCACGGGCCCCGCACTGCTGGTATGGCTCGGCAGGACGCGCGGGTACCCGGTCGGCGCGTCGTGCGGCGAACTGCTTGAGTCCGTGGACGGGCCGCGGTGGCGCACCCGAATGTCACAAGGAGACTGTCCGGCGGACGTCGCCGCCAGGGTGATAGGCGTGCCGACCGCGGACCACCGCGATCGGTTGGTCGCTGAGGCGAAGGAGGCCCTCGACTACGCGAAGCTGCTCGACATGGTTCGACGAGCCGACCTGCCGGACGCATGAGGCCGTAGAACGGCAAGGGTGCAGCTCTTCATGAGCGAGGTCGTTCGGGCCGTCAGTCAGTGAGCCTCCGCCAAGTTCGTTTCCGCAGTTCAGTGGGGCTGGTGTGATGCGCGGGTGAGGTCCTCGCGCTGGCAGGTGGCGTGATCGTCGGGG